>NZ_JAUPWM010000432.1:0-276 GCF_032436795.1 Streptomyces sp. P9(2023) | reverse complement strand
ATTGGCAGTACCCATATAGGTGCCACCAGCTTCCTGCACACCGATAGCAGCAGGCATAGCAGCTTTGCCAAGGATGCCAAGAGCACGTGCCACAGGAGCACCTGTAAGCAGGGAACCAATGCCCTCAGTGACACCAGCTTCAACAGATGCAGGGTCTTCTGCCATACGAGCCAGTGCATTGATAGCACCACGGCCCATAGACTTCAGGCCAGCTTTTACGGAACCATCAGTCTTGAGGTCTTCCTTGTACTGGCGTTGCTCATCCTGACTATCAAG
>NZ_JAUPWM010000431.1:0-276 GCF_032436795.1 Streptomyces sp. P9(2023) | reverse complement strand
AGAAGGGTTTGCCTTCCTGACTGCTCGTCTGCGTGAAAAAGTAGAAGATGAGTTTCCAGAGCTAACCCACTCAATTATTAATATGCTATGGCCCAATTATTTGCGTCCAGTGCCAAGCATGAGCATTGTTTCTTTTACTCCACAGAGTATTAGTGAGAAACAAACCATCGCACGTGGTACGCAGTTAGATAGTAAGCCAGTATTTGAGACTAAATGCCATTTTAGAACGTGTCGTGATGTGGAGATTTATCCGTTGGAATGTATGGGTGTTACGGC
>NZ_JAUPWM010000121.1:0-608 GCF_032436795.1 Streptomyces sp. P9(2023) | reverse complement strand
AAGGAAGGGAATACTTAGAAGCTATATTTCACGCCCACACGAAACATCGGACGCCAAGCGTCAACTTCTCTCGTGTCTTTTCTTGATGGGTTAAAACCAATTTCACCGAAAGGACGGAAGCCACTTTCTAACTGGGTATATTCAAAGGTGAAATTCACTTCACTAAAATAGGCATCTTTATCTTTATAAACCACTTGCCCATCTTGCTTAAAGGTATAATCGACACTGGTACCTAAGTTCCAACTCTCTAAGCCTCGATAACCTGCACCAAATGTCCAACGATTATAGTGAGAGCTTTTATCGTTATTCGGTCTAGTTTCATAGTGATAACGTTGACGGAATGAAACATTCCAATCACTATTCACTCGATAACCTAAGGTCAGGTTAAATTGTTGACCGAATTTACTGTCATTCGACTCCCATTTATATTGGGGAGTTAAGGTGAATGAATCTGACAATTTATAAGCATAACTGATGTTGGCTTGCTGCCCATTGCCCGACATTTGATCAAAATCAAGAGGTGCAGCGTTGGTTTTACCCGTCTTAACATTTGACTTCCACTTTGCCTCGACTTCAAAGCCTATGCCATTTTTAAAACGATGGCTCAC
>NZ_JAUPWM010000430.1:0-276 GCF_032436795.1 Streptomyces sp. P9(2023) | reverse complement strand
CAACCAGATTGGAACCGATTTCATCGATCTGAAGATTGACGGCACCGATTTTGGAAAGCAGCAACTTTTGACGAAGCTGTTTGACCGCTGGTGCCGTACCACTATCGAAGGTAAACGGATATGCACCCGTCATCCGATATTCTCTTTCGAGCTTATCGAATTCTTCCTGTGGTTCCGTACCATTTCGTACAGCACGATGATTGGCAATTTCCCACATCGACTGCTCGGCAATGACCGGCATGGTTTCTTCCATGAAACGCTGTTTGAAGCCTTTCA
>NZ_JAUPWM010000429.1:0-276 GCF_032436795.1 Streptomyces sp. P9(2023) | reverse complement strand
ATCCGCGGTGATTGCACGGCCTTCGGAACCGATGACGGTGACCGATCCGCTGTTGTCGCGCACATCAGTGACATTGAACGCGCCAATGATGTCGCCTCCGCGGGCAATCACGGACTCGGCCAGCGAATCCATGAACTTCGGCGGGTTGATGTAGCGCTGGTTCTTGATGGCCACACCGGCAGCGACCTTATTGGACAGGGTCGGTTCAATGCCGCGCAGCTCATCGCCGGTGAGCAATTCGTACTCGACATTGCCGCCGGTCTTCTCGATCATTTC
>NZ_JAUPWM010000120.1:0-608 GCF_032436795.1 Streptomyces sp. P9(2023) | reverse complement strand
CTTTCAACGGCCAAGAGATCACAACTCACAAGCAGTTGCGAGAAGCCGGAATGCGCCCTGAATTCATTGGACGTGTTCCGCTCATTTTCTCATCCAAGGAAATCTCCTTGGATAGCATCCTGCTCGCAGTTGAGCAGACGGACGTTTACCGTGCCTATCGCACGCTGTTCCCGAAAGACAAGCGTGGGGTAAACCGTGACCTGATAGAAATCAGGAAGCGTATCACCGATGCATATGAGGACAACGAAATCGGTCTTCGTATCATCAATTTCATCATCCACCAGTATTTCATGGAAAGCTAATCAATGTCTGATCCAGCTATCACTTCTGCCACAGACATCAATCTGTATGCAGCCAAGCCACGCGAAATTCAGCGTATGGTTGCTCGCTGTCTGGAAAAGGGTCTGGAGCCGTTCGTCAAGGGTTCTCCCGGCGTAGGCAAAACCTCACTCCTCCGGGCAATTGCACAGGCAATGAACCTGTGCCTCATCGACCATCGTGTTGCTGGATCTGGACCAGAAGACTTCAATGGTCTGCCTGACCTAAATGGTAATAAGGCTGTGATGAAGCCTTTCGACATGTTCCCAACTGAAGGCGACGAACTGCCG
>NZ_JAUPWM010000428.1:0-276 GCF_032436795.1 Streptomyces sp. P9(2023) | reverse complement strand
GGGTATTGGACGAACGCGGCCCACGTGTTGAGCCACAGGTAGAACTCGCGCTCCTTGTGTGGGTAAAGAGTTAGATGGTTGGCCTTGGTTGAGTCGCGCTGGAAGAAGCGGGTGAGCGCTTGGCCGGCGTCCATGACTCCGAGGAAACCGGCGTAGTGGATGAGCTCCTTGTAGCGGTTTGGTGAGGGTGTCGCCGTCGCAACAAAGCGGAACCGGTTCCTGAAGTTGGCGAGGAACGTCTGGTAGGTCTTGGAGCCGAACGATCGCAGCACGGAC
>NZ_JAUPWM010000427.1:0-276 GCF_032436795.1 Streptomyces sp. P9(2023) | reverse complement strand
GGAGTGAGGTTGGGCATCGGCAGCAGGGCTTGTGGCTTCGTCGCCGTCATCGACGGCTGGCTCGCGCCGCCCAAACAGGGGGATGACCAAAAAGCTGGCCATGACGGCCACGAAGCCCGCCAGAATGGCGATCATGCCGCCATCCAGCGCCGCCGCGACATCCTGTCTGGCGGCCATGGCCACCACGATGGGAATGTACATACCGTTCCATAACGTGATTCCGCTCTCGGTACTGGTCGGCATTTTCTTCTTGTCCATGAGATAGCCGCCCAGAAA
>NZ_JAUPWM010000426.1:0-276 GCF_032436795.1 Streptomyces sp. P9(2023) | reverse complement strand
CCAAAGGAGTCTCTTATGAAAATCACGATTGCTATTGCAGCGCTTGCCGCACTTTCTGTTCCTTCTCTGGCGTCTGCCAACGAAGTCACTCACGTTAAATACGCCTGCGATGGCAACAAGATTCTGGATGTCGTCTATACTGGCGAAATCGCGGTCATGCTGCAGGACGATGAACTGGTCCCGATGAAGCGGGCGACCAGCGGCTCGGGCGTGCGCTACGTTCCGATCAGCGAAGATTATACCTACGAACTGTGGGGTAAGGACGACAACATGACC
>NZ_JAUPWM010000425.1:0-277 GCF_032436795.1 Streptomyces sp. P9(2023) | reverse complement strand
GAACAATTGCGCAGCATTGGGAAACCTTGTGTCGTTACAATAATGACGGTTGGGGGATTTTCGTCAATATCAACGTGTTTGCCGAGAACGTGCGCGAACACGAATTGAAAGACGTTTATTATATCCAGACGCAGGCGGTTGACCTTGATAATCTGCTAACCGCGCAACAGAATTACGATTTGGCAACGCGGTTTAATCCGCCGCCATCGTTTGCCGTCCAATCATCGCCCGGCAAATATCATCTTTATTGGCCTGTGCAGCCGTATCAAGGCAACGA
>NZ_JAUPWM010000424.1:0-277 GCF_032436795.1 Streptomyces sp. P9(2023) | reverse complement strand
AAAAGATTTTTCTTTTTGCTTGACACGACGAATAGAACGGTCAATAATGAATCAGAAACGAACAACTTTTACATCAATATCAATATCAAATGGGAATGGGAGAATTTTATAATGAATGACAAATCTATCAACGAAATAATTATCGATTGTTTGAATGAGTTTAAATCAAACATCGACACATTATTAAAAACAGGTTTGTGTGGTATCATGGATAATAACACGAGCATCGAACCGCGTAAATATATTCACGGATATCAAGATCTATTTCACTCGTGGA
>NZ_JAUPWM010000423.1:0-277 GCF_032436795.1 Streptomyces sp. P9(2023) | reverse complement strand
GCCGCAGAGAGCGTCGTCTCGCCACTGGGATGGGACCGCGAGCGGATTCGTGAGTACCTCTCGGAGACGAGTGCGGCCCGAATAGCGCGCTCCCGGTAGAACCCGGTGTCGTAGGTGTCGGGATTCTCGTGGGCGAGCTGGACGCGGTCCCGGGAGGACTTCGCGTCGTCGACCACGACGTACTCGACGTCCTGGCCCGGGAACCTCTCCAGGCCACGAGCCTCGGCCCGCTTCAGGGCGGCGACGTTGCGGGTCGCCTGCGCGTACTCCTCGACCC
>NZ_JAUPWM010000422.1:0-277 GCF_032436795.1 Streptomyces sp. P9(2023) | reverse complement strand
CAGGTACCCTACGGAGAAGAGCATCGTGTTCCTTCAATAACATTACCCGAACCCCACGTCGGAAGCGTACTCTCAGTGCCAGTCGTCATTGGGCATTACAGTTTGTCGGGTTATCCAATACGACTATCCAATCATGTAGCGTGCGTTGATTATAATGCAGCAAAGGATGAACAACCTATCGTAGCTTATGAATGGTTCTCAGGTGAATCAGTTACTTTGGATAACCAGGCCTTTTATTTCGTTGATAAACAACCGTTACATTCATTTCACATACTAG
>NZ_JAUPWM010000421.1:0-277 GCF_032436795.1 Streptomyces sp. P9(2023) | reverse complement strand
CCGACAACATCACCGAAGCTCTACGGATTACCTTCCTCGGGCTGTATAACGAGGAGGAAGATGACTTCGAGGGAAAAACTTACTTCTCTCGAAGTCTAACAGAGAGTGACGATCCTGCCCGGTTTTCCAGGAAGCATAAACAAATATGCGGCTTCTTGTACCTTCGCTCCCATCGCACGGGAACCCGTGCCCTGAGCCTAGAGCGAGGTAGCTTACTCGATATCATCTTACGCTTAAAAGAAGTCCGGCCGCAGATGTGGGAATCCACACTCCGTAC
>NZ_JAUPWM010000420.1:0-277 GCF_032436795.1 Streptomyces sp. P9(2023) | reverse complement strand
GTCGTCGAGAAGCTGTTCGCGCAGTGTAATAATCCGACCAATGATCGTTTTCTGCTCTTGCCAACGTTGCGTTAACTCTGCTTTTTCAGCTTCATCGCTGGCTTCCTGATTACATAGCTCATCTAAACGATGTGTATCTACAACTTGACCTAAGTATTGAGCACGCTTAAGCATATCAATTTCTAGCTGTCGCTGATGACAAGCAGTTTCAAGTTGGGCTAGACGCTTAGGGGGAGTAGTAATATTAATAGCAATACGCGCACAGGCCGTATCCAAC
>NZ_JAUPWM010000419.1:0-277 GCF_032436795.1 Streptomyces sp. P9(2023) | reverse complement strand
GCTGCGGCCAGGCCCACCATGCTGAGCGTGAGCGTGAGGGCGAACAGCGCGGTTGGCCCCGGTCGGCTCAGCCCGTCGGACGCGCCCAGCGCCGTCGCCCAGACAGCCTCGAGGATGCCGGACATGATGAGCCACACCCACGCCACGTCAGCTCACCACCTTGAGCCCGACGACGCACGCGACCAGCAGCACGAGCAGGGCGATGCGCCGTCCGTCTCGGGCGTCCACCCCGCTGATCATGGCCCACGCCGTGGTGAGGGCGGCGCCGATGCCGACC
>NZ_JAUPWM010000418.1:0-277 GCF_032436795.1 Streptomyces sp. P9(2023) | reverse complement strand
AAAATTTTATCGTCAAGGTCTGCCCTAGTATTAAGAGGGTTGGTGTCTGTAAATTGAGTATTGGCTCCCCAGCTGCGGCCAACATCGGTGAAAGCGGCAAAACCCACATCAAAAATTTGCCACAGGTTCCAATCGGTATAATGGCGGTATTCTGCTGTGGCGACCATTCTATTATCACCACGTTGGTAATACAGCGGGAATGCGCGTAGTCCGCTATCGCCGCCTAAATACAAGGCTTCGTCATCAAATAAATTACGTCCGCGCTCAGCTGAGATAC
>NZ_JAUPWM010000119.1:0-619 GCF_032436795.1 Streptomyces sp. P9(2023) | reverse complement strand
CTTGAAAATATCCGAATTAATCTAGTCGTGGTTGGGAATTCAATATCTAAACGCTCTTGGATGATATCCAATGGCTCCATACCTTCCAAGTTTGTAACAACAACGCGCCCAGCCTTGAGGGCTTCAAGAATGACGTAGTAAGCAACATAAGAGGACTTGTAAGAGCCGTTAGCTCCCGTTCTGATAGTGATAGCCACGTTAGAACCTCCGGACCGCTAAAACAAATGCAGTGGTAAAAGCTGTAAAAATAATATTGAGAACTTGGGGAACCTTAAAGAGAAAAGCGTAATATCTAATTTCATCGGGAAGAGCATTAAAAGTCATAACGATAAGCTGAGTAAAACCAATTTCATTTAATAAATAAGAGGCAACTTTATAATAGAAAGCGAGTGAATAAATCATCCATTTTAATTTAATGTTTATGTACCAAGCATAAACGAATATAACAAACTGCTCAAAGTAAGAAGGGATATTTAAAATAAAATCAATAATGGATTGAAAAAAGTCACCGATTGATTGAATGATTAGATATATAGATTCCATTATTTAGAGCCTCCCATAATTACGCGAACAGCAATGACAGAAGCGATAAATAATAAAATGGTAGCTATTAAGTTAG
>NZ_JAUPWM010000417.1:0-277 GCF_032436795.1 Streptomyces sp. P9(2023) | reverse complement strand
ACGCGACCGGAACCGTCCGGCAGAGTAGGCGTAAGATCTTCATTTCAGGGGCCGGTCGCCCTCGGGTGGCCGGTTTTATACTATGACAACGACCCAACCCGACCCTTCGATGATCGGCGGTCTGGACAAGGCGCCCTTCGCCTTGCTGTCCGATCCGGTCAAGACCTTCACCGCGCGGGCGGAGCGTTTTGAATTTCTTGCACGCGACCATCAGCTTGCGCCCTACCTGTCGTTTCTGGCCAAGATCTCGCGTATTCAGGCCGGACTCTGCGCCGAG
>NZ_JAUPWM010000416.1:0-277 GCF_032436795.1 Streptomyces sp. P9(2023) | reverse complement strand
CTGACCAATGCCTTTGGTCAGACCGGCGCCGAAGAGAAAGATGGCAAGCGCCTCCAGCAAGCCGCTTGCCGCTGTCGGATCTTCGAACGGATGCGCGGAGTTCGCGTTGAAGAAGCCGCCTCCATCGCCGCTAAGCAGTTTGATCATTTCCTGCGAGGCCACGGGCCCTATCGCCAGTACCTGATGGGCACCGTCCACCGACGTGGCGTCGACATAGGCCGACAAAGTCTGTGGGACGCCCGTTGCCTGCAAAACAAGCGCACCGGCGACGGAGAGC
>NZ_JAUPWM010000415.1:0-277 GCF_032436795.1 Streptomyces sp. P9(2023) | reverse complement strand
GAGCGCGTTCTCCTAACGTCTGATGGCGGCGCTCTCGTCGAAGAGCGCGAGATCAACACACCCGCCAACGGAAAACGCCTCCTCCACATCAAGCAGCTGTCCGTCGCGGATGAGGCGGGACGGCCGCAATACCTGCTCGGGATCGCCGAGGACGTCACTGAGCGGCGCGCCGTCGAAGCGCGGATCGCCCACATGGCGCACCACGACCCGCTGACCGACCTGCCGAACCGAGCCTATTTCCGCGAGCGCCTGTGCGCCGTCCTGGAGCGACAGCAGC
>NZ_JAUPWM010000414.1:0-277 GCF_032436795.1 Streptomyces sp. P9(2023) | reverse complement strand
CGAATTATATCATCGATGATTCAACAGCATATGTAGCTGAGGCCCTATCCGTTGAGGAGGCTTTAGAGTACAGAAATGCTGTTAGTTTGATCTTGGATGAAAGCGAGCAGTCTGCAAGGAATGCGCGCTTAGATAGCGCAGCTTTGGATGATCTTTATAGCTGGACCGTCCTTGACAGTGCTGCTGCAATATTAGGTGCTGCAGATACAAATGGACGACTTTCAGACGCTGATGAGGTGTCTGTCAATGATGCCGTGATAACGTCATCAATTGCTCA
>NZ_JAUPWM010000413.1:0-277 GCF_032436795.1 Streptomyces sp. P9(2023) | reverse complement strand
ATCATCATCAACCCCGCCGCCTATACGCACACCTCGGTAGCCATTCTGGATGCCTTGAACGCATTCGACGGAAAGGTCATCGAAGTACATCTTTCCAATGTCCACAAGCGAGAGGCCTTCCGCCACCACTCGTATGTCTCGCTGCGTGCCGATGGGGTGATCGCCGGGCTGGGCATACAGGGCTACCGGGCAGCGCTGGACGCCATCATCGCCGTGTGAACGATCTGTTTGCTACGCCTGAAACGCAACAGGGTGCCCCTCGGGGCACCCTGTTGCG
>NZ_JAUPWM010000412.1:0-277 GCF_032436795.1 Streptomyces sp. P9(2023) | reverse complement strand
GACGGCGGGTATTTCATGATTGGATAGTAGCGGGTCGAATACCGACACATCACCAAAAGGAATATTAGAAGCAATTACATCGAAATGTTGTGCGTAGCGACCGTCCATTTTCTCATAACCCTCAAGTCTCACTTTATCTTGCGGATAGAGGTGCGAAAGAATCTTGCCTGTAAGCAGGTCTTTTTCAAAACTTTTGACATCGGCTTCCGGTGCAATATTATTGAATGAGGATATAAACGCACCTGTTCCTGCACTGGGTTCTAAAAAACGATTTGGA
>NZ_JAUPWM010000411.1:0-277 GCF_032436795.1 Streptomyces sp. P9(2023) | reverse complement strand
CGAATCAAATGATGCTTTTTGCCGTATCCATCCATACACCAACGGAACAATAAACAGCGCCGCGAATGTAGAAGCTATCAACCCGCCTATTACCGCACGGCCAAGGGGGGCAGACTGATCACCAGCCTCACCCAGGCCACTGGCCATTGGTATCATACCGGCAATCATGGCAAGACTTGTCATTAAGATCGGTCTCAAACGAATGCTTGCCGCTACAGTAGCCGCTTTGAAAGGATTTTTATATTCGAGCCGTAAAGCTTCTGCATTGGTTACAATC
>NZ_JAUPWM010000023.1:0-97484 GCF_032436795.1 Streptomyces sp. P9(2023) | reverse complement strand
GGATTCTCAGTGGCCGAGCCGGCCGGCCGCCCGCGCCGCTCCCCGGGTCCGGCGCACCACCGCGTACCCCTTCGTCAGGAGGCGGTCCTTCGCGAAGGTGCGGGTGATCGCCTGGCCCTCCACCAGACGGGCGAACTCCTCGATCCGGGTGGAGCGGCGCACCGTCAGGCGTTCCAGGGCGTACGGGCCCTGGCGGCGGCGGGCGGTCGTGTTGCCCACCGCGAGGGCCTGGGCGTAGCCGACCGCCCGGACCGTCCGGCGGACGCGCCGGTCGGAGTACCCGTACGGGTAGGCGAAGGAGACCGGCGCCCGCCCCAGCTCCTCGCGGACGATCTCCTTGCAGCGCAGGGTCTCGTACCAGAGCCGCCGGTCGTCGACCTGGTCGAGTTGGGGATGGCTGTGGCTGTGGCCGCCGATCTCCGCACCGGCGGCGGCCAGTTCGCGGACCTGGTCCCAGTCGAGCATGGTGTCCAGCGCCCCGCCCTCGTCGTGCGCGCCGCGCAGCCAGCCCGTGGAGACGAACACCGTCGACGCGAAGCCGTGCTTGGCGAGCACGGGCAGCGCGTGCCGGTGCACGCCCTCGTAGCCGTCGTCGAAGGTGATCAGGACCGGGCGCGCGGGCAGCGGTCCGCCCGTGCGCCAGGCCTCGGCCAGCTCGGACGTGGTCAGCGGGGTGAGCCCGCGGTCGGCCACGACCGCCATCTGCGCCGCGAACGCCTCGGGCGAGACGGACAGCCGGTGCGCGGCCGGCGCGGGCTCGTGGTCCACCGCGTGGTACATCAGGATCGGTACGGGTCCGTTCACGTGACCACCTCCGGAGCAGCCGCTCCCGAGGACGCGTCCGACCAGCTCGGGATCGGGCCCGACGAGAACGTCGCCCCGCCCCCGCGCGCCCGCGCCGTCGCCCGTACGTAGCCGCCCGCCGCCATCGCCACGCCCGCCACGATCGCGCCCGCCCGGCCCGCGCCGCCCGGCCGGCCGAGCAGCGCGTCGCGCAGTCCGCGTACCACCCCTGCCGGCAACACCCTTGTGGTGTAGCGGCGTTCCGCCTCCAGGCCCCTGCTCGCGCCCACGCTCCTCGACACGAGCGCCTTCGAGAGCCCTTCGGCGTACGTCCGGGTACGGAAGTAGCCGAACCGTTCGCGCGCGGCGGGGACCTTGTGGTGGATGACGGACCGGTCGTCGATCAGCAGGACCGCGTCGGGGAGGGCCTGGGAGAGCCGGATGCAGAGCTCGGTCTCCTCGCACCCCAGCGGCCGCCGGTCGCCGTCCCGCCCGATGCCTGTGGCGAAGCCGCCCGCCGCGTCGAAGGCCGTACGGCGGAACGAGGCGTTGCCGCCCAGCACGTTCCGTACCCGGACCAGGCCGGGTGGCAGGCCGCGGTACGTGCAGCCGACGACCCAGTCGAACTCCTCGGGGAACCAGTCCGGCCGCCGGCCCGACGCCCAGGCGGGCACGGTCCGCCCGCCCACCGCCATGACGCGCGGATCGTCGTAGCCTGCGGCGAAGTACCGCAGCCAGTCCCGCTCGGCCACGGCGTCGTCGTCGAGGAAGGCCACGAACTCGCCCCGGGACGCCGCGATTCCGGTGTTGCGGCCGGAAGACAGGCCGCGGGGGCCCGCGTTGGCGAGCACCCGCACCTCCTTCTCGTCCCTCTCGGCCCCGAACCGCTCCACAAGGCGTGCCAGGAGCCGCTCGTTGTGGTCGACCACGAGCAGGATCTCCTGGGCCGGAAGCGACTGGTCCCGCACGGAGTCGACCGCCGCGAGGATGTCCTCCCAGCGCTCCTCCGTGTAGACGCAGATCACGACGGAGAACCGGCGGTCGCCCGGGACGCGGTCGTTCGTGACGCCGTCGCTCGAGGCACGGCCGTTCAAGACACCTCTCCCCGGGGGACGTTGACCGAGAAGGCGGTCGGCCTGCGGCGGGCCGCGCGTCTCACGCCCTTCTCGTTGAGGATGACCTTGAGGACCCTGATGCCGTCCCGCACGGCGTTGAGGTTGCTGACGCCGTGGATGCGCAGGTACTCGTGGCTGGGTACCTCCTGGACCTTGAGGCCGGCCTTGACGACCCGGATGTTGATCAGGGTCTCGATCTCGAAGCCGGTGCAGTCCAGGGTGACCTTGTCGAGGCAGTGCCGCCAGAAGGCGTTGTAGCCGTAGCAGAGGTCGGTGTAGCGGGCGCCGAACTTGCGGTTGACCAGGGCGCACAGCGCCCAGTTGCCGAGCCGGCGGATCGGCGTCATGTCGTCCGTCCCACCGCCGTTGGCGAAGCGGGAGCCCTTGGCGAAGTCGGCCCCGCCGACCAGGGCGGAGACGTAGGAGACGATCTCCTGGCCGTCGGCGGAGCCGTCCGCGTCGACCATCACGATGATGTCGCCGGTGCAGGCGGCGAAGCCGCTGATGAGCGCGTCGCCCTTGCCCTTGCCGACCTGCTTGACGACCTTGACGTCCGGCCGGAGCTCCCGGGCCACACGCACGGTGTCGTCGGTGGAATTTCCGTCGACGAGTACGACTTCGTGGATCCAGTCCGGCAGGGACTTGAAGACGTAAGGCAGATTTTCTGCTTCGTTCATCGCGGGGATGACCACACTCACCGGCGGTGTGATCGCCAAATGCGAGGTGATCGCGCGGTATTGGGCCGCTATTCGGCTCTGTTCACTCTGGTCGCTCTGATCCACCGCTTCGAGGCCGCTGACGGCCGGGCGCAGGAATGAACTCATGAGTGGTGTTTCCCTCTCGTCCGGTGGACCGCCCGCCCCCGGGCTGTCCCGTGGTCTGTCCGGTTACGAAAGGGGGGTCCTCACCCCGTCCGTGCAGCGGTGATCGCCGTACGGCATGGGTGAGTTGGCATCTCAAACCGCGCGGCACGCGACCCGGCGCACACACAGCGCACGCCGAGACAGCACCCCCCTACCGCGCCCCGCTCCGAGACCGTCACATCGCTTGAGCCCTCCCCTGAGCTGTTGGCGCGACGGGTCGATGCGGGTGAGATGTACGACGGTATTGATGAATGCGACTGTATGGCAAGCCCTGGATCTGATGCTCCCGTTTCCGGTAATTGGCGAACCTTCGTCGGTCAGATGTGGAACCGTCCCGATCGGTTTTTCGCAATCCGTTTTCTGGTGGTGCCGTTGGGGTCGAATTGAACTCCTGCACATTGTTGTGCGAATTCTTTTCGACGAATGATCCATCAGATGGCTTGATCTCGACGGTCGCTGACGGGGGGTCTGCAGGATCTCGCCAAATCTTCTTGGCATGGACACTTCCAACAGGGCCGGGATGGCGCTACTACCTAGTAACGCAGAGATCCTGCTACAGGGAGGTTCCATGAAACTGTCCCGATTCACGGCGTTCTCGTCCTCGCTCCTGCTCGGCGCCGTACTCGCCCTCACCGGGGCGGGAGCCGCACAGGCCGCAGAAACCGCCGCCGTCGACTACGTGGCGCTAGGCGACTCGTACTCCTCAGGCGTCGGAGCGGGGAGCTATGACAGCGCCAGCGGCGACTGCAAGCGCTCCACGAAGGCCTTCCCCGTCCTCTGGAAGAACGCGAACTCACCCTCGTCGTTCGCGTTCACGGCTTGCTCGGGCGCCCGTACGGGTGATGTCACGAGCGGTCAGCTCGGACCTCTCTCCACCGCCACCGACCTGGTCTCCGTCACCATCGGAGGCAACGACGCCGGCTTCGCGGACGTCATGACCACCTGCGTCCTCCAGTCGGAGGCCTCCTGCATCAACCGCGTGAATCAGGCCAAGGCCTACGTCGACAGCACCCTGCCCGGGAAGCTCGACGCGGTGTATTCGGCCATCAGAGCCAAGGCCCCCAACGCCCGGGTCGTCGTCCTCGGCTACCCGCGCTTCTACAAGCTCGGCGGCGGCTGCGTCGCCGGACTGAGCGAGAACGAACGGCGCGCCATCAACGAGGGGTCGGACCTCCTCAACGAGGCCACCGCCAAGCGCGCGGCCGACCACGGCTACACCTTCTCCAGCGTGGTCCCCGCCTTCACCGGCCATGAGATCTGCTCCAGCGCCTCCTGGCTGCACAGCGTCAACTGGCTCAACATCGGCGAGTCGTACCACCCCACCGCGGCCGGCCAGTCCGGCGGCTACCTGCCCAGCTTCAGGGCTGTGGCGTAGGCGTAGCGGAGCCGCTCGGGGAGGCGGCCCCGCCCGTCGGGGTCGCCTGCTCGCACGTCACCGAGAACTCCACCCAGTTGGAGTTCTTCTCCACCGGGACGCGCACCTCCATCCTGATCCGGTCGCGCCAGGTCTCGTCGGTCCGGTACGTCGACTCGGTGTGCTCGACGCTCCTCTCCTGCGGGCCGTCCGCCGGGAACTCCAGCTTCCGCCAGCCCTCCTCGGCCGAGCTCTCTCCGCTCTCGGTGACCCAGCGGTACTCCACCGAGGCGGGCGTCCGGCCCACCGTGAGGGTGGCGGCGAAGGCCGGCGCCCGGTCCTCGGGCGGCGGGCAGGACCCGCTGTAGTCCTCGCGCACGGCCCGTACGTACACCAGGACCGTCGGCACCGGCGGCGCGGTGGTGGCGCTCGGGGTGGCGGTCGGCGGGGGTGTCGTCGTGGTGGGGGCGGCGGTCGTGGGCGGGACGGTCGTGGGTGGGGCGGTCGCCGGCGTACTCGTCACCGCGCCACCGCCGCCCGCCCGGTCGTCCCCGTTCCGCAGCAGCGCGTACGTCAGTCCGCCCACGGCGAGCAGCAGGAGCACCACCCCGGTCGCGAGGACGGCCACCGCGCGCCCGGAGCGGTTCTCGGGAGCCGGGTCCTGGGGGGCCGGGCTCTGCGGCAGGGGGAGCGGCAGCGGCGGGGTCGGGGCCGAGTCCGTACCGCTGTCCGGCGCCGGGCGGCCGTTCGGCCCGTACGGATCCGAGCGCACCGGTCCCGAGCTCGGCGAGCCGCCCGCGCCCACCAGCCTCAACTGCCGCTCCGCGTCGTCCGCTTGAAGCCGCTCGCGCGGATCCTTGCGCAACAGGCCCTCGATGACGGGCGCGAGCGCCCCCGCGCGGCGCGGCGGCGGCAGCTCCTCGTCCACCACGGCCTGCAGGGTGGTCAGCGGAGAGTCCCGGCGGAACGGCGAACCGCCTTCCACCGCCGTGCAGAGCAGCACCCCGAGCGACCACAGGTCCGAGGCCGGGCCCGGCGTCATGCCCAACGCCCGTTCGGGGGCGAGGAATTCGGGCGAGCCGATCAGCTCGCCCGTCATCGTCAGCGGAGACGTGCCCTCCACCGAGGCGATGCCGAAGTCGGTCAGCACGACCCGGCCGTCGTTCGCGAGCAGCACGTTGCCCGGCTTCACGTCCCGGTGCAGCACCCCCGCCTTGTGCGCGGCCCGCAGCGCGGCGAGGACCTCGGCGCCGATGAGCGCGGCGCGCCGCGGCGGCATCGGGCCCTCCGCTTCGAGGACGTCGGAGAGCGTCAGGCCGTGGATCAGCTCCATCACGATCCAGGGGCGGCCGTCCTCGGTGGCCACGTCGTAGACCGTCACGACCCCGCGGTGCGCGATCCGGGCGGCCGCCCAGGCCTCCCGCTCCAGGCGCGCGTACAGCCGCTGCTGGTCGTCGGCGCCCAGCCCGGCCGGGGCGCGGACCTCCTTCACGGCCACGTCGCGGCCGAGGGCCTCGTCCCTGGCCCGCCAGACGGTGCCCATGCCGCCCTGCCCGAGGACGTCCAGGAGCCGGTACCGCCCCGCGATCACGGTCATGGCGCGTCCCCATCCGTCGTCGGCTCCGGTGGACCATTTCTGCCCCCGGGGCGGGTGGTTCGAACGCCACTCCGGAACCGCGACGGAACCGCGACGGAATCGTGAACGGAGCCGCGAAGTGATCTTGGTGGCGGAGATCACACCTCGTCGGCGGGTGACGGATGGCGACAGGTGACGGCCTTGCGTGCAGGATGGTTCCTGACGGTCCGGCAGGTGTTCGAGACCCTGTCCAACTCACCCTGAAATCAGATGGATTCGGACAGTAGTCGTCAACCCCCGTACGAGTGCGGTGAATCCTGCCGGCGGGATACACGAGTGTCACAGCGGAGCGATAGGGTTAACCTGCCCGGGCCGGGTGCCCTCGTTAGGGTGGGGAGTGTCATGGAACAGATAGCAATGCGCAGCAGGCCGCGAGTGCCTGCCATCACATGCGGGAGCAGTGCGACCAGTTCGCGGCTCGACCGTCATCTCGCGGTGCTCGGCGGCCCCGTCGTGCCCCAGCGCGAAGCGGCCGAGGCGACGCTGCTGATGCGCGAGCTGACGTCGCGCGACGTCACGCGGAGCCGCCGCAGCAAGAGCGCCCGCGTCTCGCTCTTCGCCCCCCTCCGCCGCCTCCGCCGCAGCCTCTTCGGCAGCAAGCGCTAGTCGCGGGGTTGTGGGCATGTGTTCCGCAGGGCGGAACAGGTGGTCACAACCCGTACGACGGCGAGAGACCACCCCCGTTCACCCCGGGGGCGGTTACGCCACGACCCCGTCCACCCGTAGCGCCTCAAGCTCCTCCGGGCCGACGCCCAGCTCCCCGAGCACGGCGTCGGTGTCCTCCCCCAACGAAGGCACACGCGCCATGGGCGCGTCCGGCCCGTCCGGAAAAGTGACCGGCGGCACCAGCGACCGCAACGACCCCACCGGCGACCCCACCTCCCGCCACCGCTCCCGCGCCGCCAGCTGCGGATGCTCCGCCAGATCCGCCACCGTGTTCAGCCGCGCGCACGCGATCCCCGCCCCGTCGAGGCGCGCCAGCGCCTCCGTCGCCGTCAGCGGCGCCAGGGCCCCGGCCACCACCGCGTCGGTCGCGGTGCGGCCGGCCACCCGGGCCGTGTTCGTCGCGAAGGCCGGATCGTGCGCCAGATCCGGCCGTTCCAGTACCTGATCGGCCAGCCGGCGCCACTCGCGGTCGTTCTGGACCGACAGCAGCACCATGCTCCCGTCCGCCGTCGGATAGGCGTCGTACGGCGCGATGACGGCGTGCGCGAGCCCCGTGCGCGCCGGTGCCGTGCCTCCGTGCATCACGTGGTGCAGCGGATGCCCCATCCACTCGGCCAGCGAGTCGAGCAGCGACACCTCCACCGGCCCGCCCCGCCCGGTCGTCCCGCGCCGTACGAGAGCGGCGAGGACGCCCGCGTACGCGTACATCCCCGCCGCGATGTCGGCCGCCGGGATCCCCGACTTCACCGGCTGCTCCTCGGTCCCGGTCACCGACACGAGACCCGCCTCGCACTGCACGAGCATGTCGTAGGCCCGCTTGTGCGCGTACGGGCCGCCCGGCCCGTACCCCGAGACGTCGACCGCGATCAGCCGGGGATGCGCGGCGCACAGGGTGGCCGCGTCCAGACCGAGCCGGGCCGCCGCGCCCTGCGCCAGGTTCTGTACGAAGACGTCCGCACCGGCCACCAGCCGTCGGACCAGCTCAAGGCCGCGCTTGTCCTTGAGGTCGACGGCCACCGACTCCTTGCCGCGGTTGCACCAGACGAAGTGCGAGGCGAGCCCCCGGGCGGCCGTGTCGTACCCGCGCGCGAAGTCACCGCCGTCCGGGCGCTCGATCTTGATGACCCGGGCGCCCAGATCCGCGAGCTGGCGGGTGGCGAAGGGGGCGGCGACGGCCTGTTCGACCGCGACGACCGTGACCCCCTCCAGGGGGAGTGGCTGAGTGCTCATGACAGCCCTGCCTACCCTGTGGGCGACGCCTTGTCACCGTCGCCCACGTCACCCGCGTCATCCGCGCGCGTACCGCCGTACCGCGAGCGGCGCGAAGACCGCGATCAGCGCCAGCGACCAGAGCAGCGCGCCGGGTACCGGATGGGCCACCGGCCAGGCCGCGTCCGCCGGGACGGCCGCGTTGCCGAAGAGCTCCCGTACCGCGGTGGTGACCGCCGAGATCGGGTTCCACTCGGCGATCGTCCGCAGCCAGCCCGCCATGTTCTCGGTCGGGATGTACGCGTTCGACAGCAGCGGCAGCATGAACGTGGCGCTGCCCAACTGGCCGGCCGCCTCCTCGCTCTGCGAGGCGAGGCCGAGCAGGATCCCCACCCAGGTGCACGCGAACCGGAAGAGCAGCAGCAGCCCGAACGCGGCCAGCGCCTCCAGGGCCGTGCCCTCGATCCGCCAGCCCATGGCGAGCCCGACCAGCATCATCGGGACCATGCCGACCGCGCTGGTCAGCAGATCGGCGAGGGCCTGTCCGAGGGGCACGGCCGCCCGGCTGACCGGCATCGTCCGGAAGCGGTCCATGACGCCCCGGTGCGCGTCCTGGGCGGCCTGGAACATGCCGGTCATCACGCCGCCCGCCGCCGTCGCCACGAGCAGCCCCGGCACGAGGTACGCCCGGTACTCGGTGCCGGGCATGGCGAGCGCGCTGCCGAACACGTACCCGAAGAAGAGCAGGAAGGCGATCGGCATCGTCTGTGTCATGACGGTGATCGCGGGGGCCCGGCGGACCTTCACCAGATGCCGGCCGAGCACTGCCCACCCGTCTCCCACCACCGCCCTTGCAGAGAGCGCTTCGCGCGCACCTTCCCTTTCATCGTGGGCGAGCGCGTTCACGCGGCGGGTTCCTTCCGGTCGGTGAGGCGGAGGAACACCTCGTCGAGGGTGGGCGGACGCAGGGACGCGTCGATGAGGTGGACCCCGGCCGCGTCGAGCTCGCGGACGATCCGGGGGAGCGTGAGCGTGGCGTCCGTGGTGACCGCGCCGACCGTGCGGCGCTCGGCGTCCAGCGCCGGTGCGGAGCCGGTCAGTTGGTCGAGCACGGCCGCCGCCGCGTCGAGCTGCCCGAGGTCGGCGACCACCACCTCCGCCCAACTGCCGATCATCGCCTTGAGTTCGGCCGGGGTGCCGCGATGGGCTGCCCGGCCGCCGTCGATCAGCACGATGTCGTCGGCGAGCTGGTCCGCCTCGTCCAGGTACTGCGTGGTCAGCAGCACGGTCGTGCCACGGGACGCCAACCCCCGTACGGCGTCCCAGATGTCGTTCCGGCTGTGCGGGTCGAGCCCGGTCGTCGGCTCGTCGAGGAAGAGGACGTCAGGCGGTACGAGCAGGCTCGCGGCGAGGTCGAGCCGGCGCCGCATCCCGCCCGAGTAGGTCCGCGCGGGACGCCGGGCCGCCTCCGTGAGCCCGAACCGGTCGAGCAGCTCGTCGGCGCGGGAGCGCGGGGCGCGCAGCAGGCGGGCGAAGAGCCGGAGGTTCTCGGCGCCCGAGAGGTCGCCGTCGACCGAGGCGTACTGGCCGGTGACCGCGATCCGCTTCCGTACCCCCGCCGGGTCGCGGACCACGTCGCGTCCGGCGACCCGCGCGCTGCCCGCGTCCGGGGCGACCAGGGTGGTGAGGACCCGGACGGCGGTGGTCTTGCCCGCGCCGTTGGGGCCGAGGACGCCGCAGACCGTGCCCTCGGGGACCGCCAGATCGAGCCCGCGCAGGGCGTGGACCTCGCCGTAACGCTTCTGCAGACCCTCACTAAGTACAGCGTACGTAGTAGTCATGGGTCGACCGTACCGCACTACGTACGCCGTACGTAACTAGGATGGGGGCGAGGTGATGATCCATGGCGGGCCGAGCGGCCGAACCGGAAGTGATCTGGGCGCGCCCCGAGCGCACGGGCCGTGGCCCGAAACCCGCGTACAGCAGGGCTGACATCGTGGCCGCGGCCGTCCGCATCGCCGACGCCGACGGCATCGACGGGCTCTCCATGCGGCGGATCGCGGCCGACATCGGCTGCGGCACGATGTCGCTCTACAACTACGTGCCGCGCAAGGAGGACCTGTACGAGCTGATGGTCGACGCCGTCAGCGGCGAGTACGAGCTCCCCGATCCTCCGAGCGGTGACTGGCGCGCGGACATGCTCACGGTGGCCCGCCAGGCGCGGTCCATCCTGTACCGCCACCCCTGGGTGATCCGGCTGATGACGACCGGCTACGCCTTCGGCCCCAACGCCCTGCGCTTCCTCGAAGGGTGCCTGGCCTGTCTGGACGGCCTCGACCTGCCCGGCGGCGCCAAGATGGAGCTGATCGCGACGGTCAACGGCACCGTGATGACCCTCGTCGCCAACGAACTCGCCCTCGCCGAGCGGGCCCGCGGGCTGCCCTGGTCCGAGGAGCAGGAGCAGGCCGTGCGCGGCGCCTATCTGACGGGGCGGCTCGCGGGCGGTGCGTACCCCAGGCTGGCGGCGGTGTTCGGCGAGGCCGGGGTCGAACGCCTCGATCCGGAAGAGGTCTTCGACCGGATGCTGGGGCGGGTGCTCGACTCGTTCACGCCCTGACCGTTCACACCCTGGCAGTTCACGCCCTGACCGTTCACACCCTGACCTCAGAGCAGCGCGAACTGGCCCTCCGGGCCCTCCTCCTGGTGGTCCAGTACGGAGGCGGGGCGGCGGGCCGCGTCCGGCACGGGGAGGACGCCCGCCTCGCGCAGCGCGGCCCGGGTCAGCCGTGGCCCTGCGCCGAGCGCCGCGCGGGCCCCGTCCCGCTCGGCGAGCAGTGCGAGCACGGTGATGAGTTCCAGGAGTTCGGAGGTCCACTCCTGCGGCCAGGCCGCCGGACCGATCGCCTCCAGGGTGCCGGGCTCGGCGGGCGCGGTCCGGTGCGTGAACCACTGCTCCAGCATCCGTACGCCCCCGACGTGGAACTCCCAGGCCTCGGCCGGTACGGGCGAGATCCGGCCCTCGTCCAGGGCCAGGGTCTCCTCCCCGGGTTCGTACGCCAGCGTCGTCGGCCGGGCCGGGATCGGCGCCCGTACGTAGGGGCGGCGGCCGCCGGGCAGGCGGGGCCGCTCGCCGCCCCGGGCGCCCCGCAGCTGGATGTCCGTGAGCCGCCTGCCGAGCTCCACGCCCGCCGCCCAGGCCTCCGGGTCCGCCGGGAGCGGGACGCGGCAGCCGGCGGGGGAGGGGCTGGCCGCCGCCACGGCCCAGGCCAGGAGGGCGTGGGCGGTGACCTCACACCCGTACCGCTCGCTCAGCAGGGGCAGCAGACCGGGCGCGAGGTTCGGCTCCTCGCCCCCGGGGCGGCGGAACAGCGGACGGATCCGGCCCGGGCGGCCCGCGGGGGAGCGGCCGGCGGGCAGCGCCCCGGTGACCAGGAGCGAGGGGCCGGCCGCGCCGGGCACGTACCCCTGCTCGACGGCGAAGAGCTGCTGCTCGTCGGCGACCCGCCACAACTCGGGGCGCGCGGTGTCGATGAGGCGGTGATCGGGGAGCAGCCACTGCTCGTCGAAGGGGCCGGTCGCCAGCCGTACCGGCTCCGGGCACCGCCCGCTCTCGCGGGCGAACCGGACGGTGCCGGTCCGTTGCCCGGGCAGCGCGGCCACCGAACTCGACGGCGTACGCGCCCGGCTGGGCCTGAACAGCTCCTCGCGCTCGGTCCCCTCGGCCTTCACCAGCCGGTTCCAGCGCTCGCGCAGGGTACGGACGTCCGGCGCCACGATCCACGACCTGCCGAGCCGCAGCGGCGCGACGGACCACGGCATCAGCTCGTCCAGGAGGGGCGCGTCGTCCAGCGGTACGTCTTCGGTCACGCCTCGGATGCTAGCGAGCGGGGTTGGTGCGGCTCCACCGGTCGGTGCAGTGCGTACCGTCAGTGCGAGGCCTCCACCGTCGTCAGTGCGAGGCCTCCACCGTCGTCAGTGCGAGGCCTCGACCGTCGTCAGTGCGAGGCCTCGACCGTCACCGTGAACGAGAACCGGTCGCCCCGGTACCGGATCCGGGCCACGTCCACCACCCGGCCGTCCTCGTCGTACGTGACGCCCGTGTAGTGCAGGATCGGCGAGAGCAGCGGCACCTGGAGGAGGGCCGCCGTCTCCGGGTCCGCGAGCCGCGCCTCGACGGTGTCCGTGATCCGGCTGATCCGGACCCCCACCACGTCCCGCAGTACCTTCGTCATCGGCCACCGCTCGAGGTCGGCCGGGTCGAGACCGGCCGCGACGTCCGGGTGTACCGCGTTCTCCGCCCAGTTCGTGGGCTCGCCGGTCTCCCCGTCGCTCCGCAGCCGCTTGTACGCGACCACCTCCGTGACGTCCGGGAAGAACTCGGCGAGCTCGCCCGGCACCGGCGCGGTGCCGTGGCCGAGGACGGTGGTCCGCTCGCCGGACTGCTGGGCCACGATCGCGTCGATGGAGCCGAGCAGCCGGCGCGGCGAGGAACGCCGGGCGCCGGGCTCGATGAACGTGCCGCGCCGCCGGTGCCGGCTGATCAGCCCCTCCTCCTCCAGCTCCTTGAGGGCCTGCCGCATCGTCAGCACGCTCACGCCGTAGTGCGCGGCGAGCTGCTCCTCGGTGGGAAGCCGCAGCGAGGCGTCGGGCGTGCGGCCCAGTATGGAGGCGCGCAGCGACTGCGAGACCTGATACCAGAGCGGCAGCTTGCGGTTCAGGACCAGCGAGTCGGGAGCGAAGGCGGTCACGGCGTTCTCCGTACGATGGCGACTCTGGGGCTTCTACGGCCGGAAGTGGCGCTCCAGACCCTGCCATACGTCGTCGTAGCCGCTCTGAAGGTGGTCGGCGCCGGCCGCCTGGGCGGTGGCCGTGACCGGCCAGCGGGTCTCGAACATGAAGGCCAGACCGTCGTCGATCTTCTGCGGCTTCAGCTCGGCGGCGCTGGCCTTGTCGAAGGTCTCCCGGTCGGGGCCGTGCGCGGACATCATGTTGTGCAGCGAACCGCCGCCCGGGACGAAGCCCTCGGCCTTCGCGTCGTACGCGCCCTCGATGAGGCCCATGTACTCGCTCATCACGTTGCGGTGGAAGTACGGCGGCCGGAAGGTGTCCTCGCCCACCAGCCAGCGCGGGGCGAAGACCACGAAGTCGACGCCGGCGAGTCCGGGGGTGTCGGTCGGCGAGGTGAGGACCGTGAAGATCGACGGGTCCGGGTGGTCGTACGAGATCGTCCCGATGACGTTGAAACGGCGCAGGTCGTAGACGTACGGGGTGTGGTTGCCGTGCCAGGCGACGACGTCGAGCGGCGAGTGGTCGTAGGTCGCGGACCAGAGGTTGCCGCAGAACTTGTTCACCACCTCGACCGGACCCTCGACGTCCTCGTACGCGGCGACGGGCGCGCGGAAGTCGCGGGCGTTCGCCAGGCCGTTGGCGCCGATCGGGCCGAGGTCGGGGAGCTGGAAGGGCGCGCCGTAGTTCTCGCAGACGTAGCCGCGGGCGGTCGCGTCGAGGAGCTCGACGCGGAAGCGGACACCGCGGGGGATCAGCGCGATCTCGCCGGGGTGGACGGCGAGCAGGCCCAGTTCCGTGCGGAGGAGCAGGTCGCCGCGCTCGGGGACGATCAGCAGCTCGCCGTCGGCGTCGCTGAAGACCCGCTCCATGGAGGCGTTCGCGTGGTAGAGGTGCACCGCCATGCCCGTGCGCTGGGTTGCGTCGCCGTTGCCGCCGAGCGTCCAGAGGCCGGCCAGCCAGTCCGTGCCCGGCGCAGGGTCGGGGAGCGGGTTCCAGCGCAGCCGGTTGGGGTCGGGGACGGCCTCGGTGAACGGCGCGGAGCGGACGGCTCCGTTGTCGGTCCGGGTGAACGGGGGGTGCGCGGCCGAGGGGCGGATGCGGTAGAGCCACGAGCGGCGGTTGTGGGCGCGCGGCTCGGTGAACGCGCTGCCGCTCAGCTGCTCCGCGTAGAGCCCGAGGGGGGCGCGCTGCGGTGCGTTGCGGCCGTGCGGCAGGGCGCCGGGGACCGCCTCCGAGCTGTGCTCGTTGCCGAAGCCGGTGGAGTACGGGAGGTCCTCGGCCGTCTTCCGCGCCTGCTCGGTGTTCTCCGTGGTCATCGCACGCTCCTGTCCTGATGCCCAAAACAATCCTATGCATGACCGTAGGATTCCGCGCCCGCTCGCGTCAACGGGGTCGCCGAGGTCTCGATTCGACGTGATGCGTGCGTGAGGGGTTCCAAAAGATGAACAATGCTCTACTCTCACGCGCATGACGTGGACCCGCAGGCTCCTTGTCGCGCTCTCGGTCGTTCTCGCGGCGCTCGCCGCCGCCCTCGTCACCGCCCCCGGGGCCCAGGCCCACGAAGAGCGGCCCGTCGGCTTCCCCGACGGTTCCGGCAGCGTGCCGACGCTCCGTACCGGGGAACCCGATCTCCTGGTCTGCAAGACGGACCGGGCCGACTTCGCCCGCCGGGTCTCCGGTTTCCCGGCCGATGTGAAGGCCCGGAACCTGGCCCTCCTCGACCGCTGCGCGCGCAGCGGCTTCCGCCATCTCCAGCAGGCCGTCGACGCCGTCGACCGGCCCGGGATGACCATCGCCGTCCTGCCCGGCCTGTACGAGGAGGAGCCCTCACAGCCCGCGCCGACCGGCGCGTGCGCCGCGCTGAAGGCCCCCAAGTCGGCGCTCGGGTACCAGATCCTGTCGTACGAACAGCAGAAGCAGTGCCCGCACAACCAGAACCTGGTCGCCATCCTCGGCAAGAAGAACCTGCAGATAGAGGGCACCGGCGCCTCTCGCGCCGACGTCGTCATCGACGCGAAGTACACCAAGCTCAACGCCCTGCGCGCGGACGGCTCCGACGGCATCTACTTCCGCAACTTCACCGCCCAGCGCACCACCTTCAACTCGCTGTACGTGCTCGCCGCCGACGGCTTCGTCATCGACGACGTGCTCACCCGCTGGAACGACGAGTACGGCTTCCTCACCTTCGCCTCCGACCACGGCCTCTACAAGAACTGCGAGTCGTACGGCAACGGCGACTCGGGCATCTACCCCGGCTCGGGCTCCGACATCAACGACGGCCGGGGCTACGACGTCCCGCGCTACTCCATCGAGATCACCGGCTGCCGCAGCACCACAACATCGTCGGCTACTCCGGTACGGCGGGGGACTCCGTGTGGGTCCACGACAACGAGTTCGACCACAACATGGGCGGCGCCTCCATGGACTCCGCCTTCCCCGGTCACCCCGGGCTCCCGCAGAACCACGCCCGCTTCGAGCGGAACCTGATCCACGACAACAACCAGAACTACTACCGGTACGTCGCCGACGGCACCTGCGCCAAGCCCCCGGTCGAGCGCGGCTACGAACAGGGCGTCGTCTGCCCGCAGATATCCATGCCGCCGGGCGAGGCCCAGCGGGGCACGGGGCACCCGCCGGCCGCCCCACGCCCCGCCGCCCCACGCCCCGCCGCCCCACGCCCCGCCGCCCCACGCCCCGCCGCCCCGCGCCCCGCCGGGCCGCGGCCGGGCTCGTCGGGGTCCTGCTCGCCGTCGCCCTGACGGCCACCGGGTGCGGCGGGCGGGCCACCACCCACCACAAGCCGGGTACCAGCCACCAGGAGGCGACCGGCGGGAGCGGCACCCTGCTCGCGGTGAGGGACGAGGGCGGGCACCGGCTGCGGGAGGTGCCGGCCGAGGGCGCGCCCGCAGTCCGCGCCGAGGTGCGGCCCGACACCGAGGGCGGCTGGAACATCCACCTCACCGTGGAGAGGTTCCGCTTCACCCCCGAGAGTGTCGGCGGCGCCGCCATCCCGGGCCGCGGCCACGCCCGGCTGCTGGTCGACGGCAAGGAGACCGACCGGCTCTACGGCCCCTGGCGCCACGTCCCGCCGGGCGCCCGCTCCGTCACCGTCCGGCTCCACGCCGACGACCACACCGTCTGGGCGGTCGGGGGCAAACCCGTCGAGGCCACCGTCCCCCTCGGCACCACCCCACCGACGGCGACCGCACGGACGACGCCCGCTCCGACGACACCCACTCCTTCGACACCCACTCCTACGACGCCCGCTCCCGCCCCCGGCCGGACCGTCGAGATCGCCGTCACCGGCACGTCCGTCCAACCACCGCCCTCCCGCATCGAGTTGAAGAGGGGTGAGCAGCTCACCCTCCGCGTCACGGCCGACCGCGCCGACACCCTCCATGTCCACGGCTACGACCGCGAACTGACCCTCACCCCCGGCGAACCCGGCACCCTGACCTTCACCGCCGACCGCACCGGGCTCTTCGAGGTCGAGACCCACGGATCCGAGCTCCTCCTGACCCAGCTCGTCGTCCGATGACCGTCCCGGCCCCCATCCCTGTCCCCGCACACCTCCTCGCCCACGGCATCGGCTCCCAGCACGACCTCCCTCTCTCGCCCTTCTACGCCTACGCGGGAGCCTTCGCCGCGCTCTTCGTCTCCTTCCTGGCGCTCGGCCTGCTCTGGCCGACCTCCCGGTTCCGCGGCGACCGGGCGGGCCGCCCGCTGCCCGCCGCCCTCCAGCGCCTCGCCGACGCCCCGGCCACCCGCACCGCCCTCCGCCTGCTCGGCGCGGCCGCCGCCCTCACCGTCCTCCTGTACCTCCTCCTCGGTCCCGACGACCCCGACCGCAACCCGGCACCCGGCGCCGTCTACGTCCTGCTCTGGGTCGGGCTCGTCCCCGCCTCCCTTCTCCTCGGGCCCGTCTGGCGCCTCCTCAACCCCCTGCGCACCCTTCACTCCCTGCTCCCCGCTCCCCGTCACCCCCGCCCCGTGCCCGCCGGCCTCGGCGTCCGCCCCGCCGCCGCGGGGCTCCTCCTCTTCGCCTGGCTCGAACTCGCCGCCCCCGACCCGGCGTCCACCACCACCCTCCTGACCTTCCTCGCCGTCCTCACCGCCACCGGCCTCCTCGGCGCCGCCCGCCACGGCCCCGACTGGTTCGCCCGCGCCGACCCCTTCGAGGTCTACTCCTCCCTCCTCGCCCGGCTCTCCCCGCTCGGCCGCCGGGCCGACGGCCGCCTCGTCCTCCGCTCCCCCTTCAACAGCCTCCACTCCACCCCACCCACTCCCGGCCTCGTCGCGACCGTCTGCGTCCTGCTCGGCTCCACCGCCTACGACGGCTTCTCCGACAACCCCCGCTGGATCACCACCCTCCAGACCTCACCCCTCGGCCCGACCGCCACCGCCACCCTCGGCCTCCTCGCCGCAGTCGCCCTCGTCGCCGCCCTCTACGCCCTCTGCGCAGGCACCCTGCGTCTGATGTCCCGCGAGCTCACCACCCCCCTCACCTCCTTCGCCCACTCCCTCCTGCCCATCGCCCTCGGCTACCTCGTCGCCCACTACTTCACACTCTTCGTCACCGAAGGAACACGTACAGTCATGATGGCAGGGGGCACTGACAACGCCCCCGCACCCGCCCCGCCACTGGCCCCCGGGGCCCTCGCCACCCTCCAGGTCACCGCGATCGTCGTCGGCCATGTCCTCGGCGTCGTGGCCGCCCACGACCGCGCCGTGCGCCTCTTCCCGCCGGCCCGGGCCGTGGCCGGTCAGCTCCCGCTGTTCGCGCTGATGATCGCGTACACCCTCGGCGGCATCGGCCTGCTCATCGCCTGACCGCCGGCCGACCGGCCCATCGCCCGACCCGGCCCGGAACGGAGCGGCATCATGGACCCCGTGCCCCAGCCATCCCTCCGCCGCACCCCCGTCCAGCAGCGCAGCGCCGAGCGCCTCGCCCGGATCCTCGACGCCTGTGCCGAACTCCTCGACGAGGCCGGCTACGAGCAGCTGAGCACCCGGGCCGTCGCCCAGCGCGCGGGAGTTCCCATCGGCTCCGTCTACCGCTTCTTCGGCAACAAGCGCGCCATGGCCGACGCCCTCGCCCACCGCAACCTCGACCGCTACGCCGAGCGGATCACGGCCCGACTCGCCGCGACCGGCCCGGTCGACGCGTACAGCGCGATCGACGGCGTCCTGGACGAGTACATCGCGATGAAGCGCACCGTCCCCGGCTTCGCGCTCATCGACTTCGGCGTCCCCGCCCCCACCGCCGACGAGCGGTCCGGCGACGACACCGGAGGCAACGCCGGCGTCGACTCCGGCGCCGACCCCGGCGTAGACCCAGGAGCCAACCACCTCGTCGCCGACCGCCTCTGCGGACTCCTCGCCGCCCATCTCGGCCGCACCGCCGACGAGGCCCTGCACCGTAAGGTCCTGGTCGGGGTCGAGGCAGCCGACGCTCTGCTGCAACTCGCCTTCCGTACCGCCCCGTCCGGGGACCCCGCCCTCATCGCCGAGACACGTGAACTCCTCTACGCCTATCTCGCACCCTCGCTGACCTGACCCTCCCCACCGTGCGTACCGGTCGGTATGCTCGCTGGTGCCCGCGCGCCACCGTCGCCGCCCCAGGGAGTCGCCATGTCCACCGCCCTGCGCATCTGTCCGCTCTGCGAAGCCACCTGCGGGCTGACGCTGACCCTCGACGGCACCCGGATCACCGGCGTTCGCGGGGACCGCGACGACGTCTTCAGCCAGGGCTTCATCTGTCCCAAGGGCGCCTCCTTCGGCGAGGTCGACGCCGACCCCGACCGGCTCACCGGACCGCTCGTCCGTAAGGACGGCAGGCTCCAGGAAGCCACCTGGGAGGAGGCGTTCGACACCATCGCCGCCCGGATCCGGCCCCTGGTCGAGGCATACGGGCCGAACGCCGTGGGTATCGTCCTCGGCAACCCGAACGTCCACACCATGGCCGGCGCCCTCTACCCGCCCCTGCTGATAGGCGCCCTGCGGACCCGGAACCTGTTCACGGCGTCCACGCTCGACCAGATGCCCAAGCACGTCTCCAGCGGACTGCTCTTCGGCGACCCCTTCGCCATCCCCGTCCCGGACCTGGACCGCACCGACCACCTCCTGATGCTCGGCGCCAACCCCCTGGACTCGAACGGCAGTCTCTGCACCGCCCCCGACTTCCCCGGCAAGCTCAAGGCGCTCCGCAAGCGCGGCGGCACCCTCACCGTCGTCGACCCGCGCCGTACCCGGACCGCCCGGCTCGCCGACCGTCATGTCGCCATCCGTCCCGGCGCCGACGCCCTCCTCCTCGCCGCGCTGGTCCACACCCTCTTCGCGGAGGGCCTGACCGCCCCCGGCCGGCTCGCCGAGCATGTCGAGGGCATCGAGGACGTACGGGAAGCGGTACGGGAGTTCACGCCCGAGGCCGTGGCCCCCGCCTGCGACATGGACGCCGCCACCATCCGTACCATCGCCCGCGAACTCGCCGCCGCGCCCACGGCCGCCGTCTACGGCCGGATGGGCAGCTCCACCGTCGCGTACGGCACCCTCGCCAACTGGCTCGTCGACGTCCTCAACGTCCTCACCGGCAACCTCGACCGGCCCGGCGGCGCGCTCTTCCCGCTCTCCGCCACCGCCCCGGCGCCCCGGCCGGCGGGCCCCGGCAAGGGCTTCGCGCTCGGCCGCTGGACCAGCAGGGTCTCCGGCCACCCCGAGGCCAAGGGCGAGCTCCCGATGGCCGCGCTCGCCGAGGAGATCGAGACCGAGGAGCGCGTGGCGGGGGAGGGGCGGATCCGTGCGGTGATCACGCTCGCCGCCAACCCCGTCCTGTCCGCCCCCGACGGGCTGCGCCTCGACCGGGCGCTCGGCGCGCTCGACTTCATGGTCGCGGTCGACCCGTACCTCAACGAGACCACCCGCCACGCGGACGTCGTCCTGCCCCCGCCGCCGCCCTCCCGGAGCGCCCACTTCGACTTCGCCTTCAACGGCTTCGCCGTCCGCAACCAGGCCCGCTTCACCCCGCCCGCCGTCCCTCTGGAAGAGGGACGCCTGGACGAGTGCGAGATCCACGCCCGGCTCGTCCTCGCCGTCTCGGGGATGCACGGCGCGCCGCCGTCGGCCGTGGACGACCTCGCCATCGAGACCACCCTCGCCAAGGCCGTCGCCCAGCCGCACTCACCCGTCCACGGCGCGGACCCCCAGGCCGTCGCCGCCGGGCTGAGCGGAAGCACCGGACCCGAGCGGCGCCTCGACCTGATGCTCCGCCTCGGCCCGTACGGCCTCACCCTCGACGCCCTGCGCCACGCTCCGCACGGCATCGACCTCGGTCCGCTGAAGCCCCGCCTCCCCGGGCTGCTGAAGACCCGCAGCGGACGCGTCGAGCTGCTGCCCGCCCCGATCGCCGCCGACCTGCCCCGGCTGCGCACCGCCCTCGACGCCGAACCGGGCGGACTCGTCCTCGTCGGCCGCCGCCATCTGCGCTCCAACAACAGCTGGCTGCACAACGCGCCGTCCCTCAACGGCGGTTCGAACCGGTGCACCCTGCAGATCCACCCGGCCGACGCCGACCGTCTCGGCCTCGCCGACGGCAAGCCCGCCCGGATCACGGCCGAGGGCGGGGCCCTGGAGGTCGAGGTGGAGATCACCGACGCCGTACGGAGCGGCGTGGTGAGCCTGCCGCACGGCTGGGGCCACGACCGCCCCGGCACCCGCCTCACGGTCGCCGCCGCCCGCCCCGGCGTCAACGTCAACCAGCTCCTCGACGGCTCCCGGCTCGACCCGCTGTCCGGCACCGCGGTGCTCAACGGATTCCCCGTCGAGGTGGCGCCCCTACCGTGACCCCTGCCCTCACCCCTGCTGTGACCTGGGGTTTTGCTCGTATTGCTCACGCGTCAACATCTTGTTAACGGCAGAAGAAGACACCTAACGTCATCCGGACCGCCCCACCGGGGGAGCCGCCCCGGTGCGAGTTCAAAGGTGAACGTGAGGTGTCCTCCATGCTGACCGTCCTCGGCTTCGCCATGATCGCGACCTTCCTGGTCCTGATCATGACGAAGAAGATGTCGCCGATCGCGGCGCTCGTGCTGATCCCCGCGCTGTTCTGTGTCGCCGTCGGGCAGGGGGCGGAACTCGGCGACTACGTCATCGACGGCGTGGAGAAGCTCGCCCCCACCGCCGCGATGCTCATGTTCGCCATCGTCTACTTCGGCGTGATGATCGACGTCGGCCTCTTCGACCCGATCGTCCGGGGCATCCTGCGCTTCTGCAAGGCCGACCCGGTGCGCGTGGTCGTCGGTACGGCGGTGCTCGCCGCGATCGTCTCGCTCGACGGCGACGGCTCCACCACCTTCATGATCACGGTCTCGGCGATGTACCCGCTCTACAAGCGGCTCGGGATGAGCCTGGTCGTGATGACCGGTGTCGCCGCCACCGCCAACGGCGTCATGAACACCCTGCCCTGGGGCGGCCCGACCGCCCGCGCGGCGACCGCGCTCAAGGTGGACGCGTCGGACATCTTCGTCCCGATGATCCCGGCGCTGGGCGTGGGCCTGCTCTTCGTCTTCGTCCTCGCGTACGTCCTCGGCCGCCGCGAGCGCAAGCGGATCGGCTACCTCACCCTGGACGAGGCCCTGGAGCCGCAGACCGAGACCGTGCTGGTGGCGGCCGGTGGTGGCGGTGGTGGCGGTGGTGCGGACCTCGTGAAGGCATCCGGCGGGCCCGCTGCCGGGGCCGGCGACGGCGCCGGGACGGCCGGGTCCGACGGGCCCGGCGAGGGCTTCCAGGGCCTCGACCCGAACCGCTCGACCCTCCGGCCGAAGCTGTACTGGTTCAACGCCGGCCTCACCGTCGCGCTGCTCACCGCGATGATCCTCGAACTGCTGCCGATCCCGGTCCTCTTCCTCCTCGGTGCCGCCCTCGCGCTCACCGTCAACTATCCGAACATGGCCGACCAGAAGGCCCGGATCGCCGCCCACGCCGAGAACGTCCTGAACGTGGCAGGCATGGTCTTCGCCGCCGCCGTCTTCACCGGCGTCCTCACCGGCACCGGCATGGTCAAGCACATGGCCGACTGGCTCGTGGGCGCGATCCCTGAGGGCATGGGCCCGCACATGGCGCTGGTCACCGGGGTGCTGAGCCTCCCGCTGACGTACTTCATGTCGAACGACGGCTTCTACTTCGGCGTCCTGCCGGTCCTCGCCGAGGCGGGCGCGGCGCACGGCGTGTCGCCGCTGGAGATCGCCCGGGCCTCGATCGCGGGCCAGGCCCTGCACATGTCCAGCCCGCTGGTCCCGGCCGTGTACGTCCTGGTCGGCATGGCGAAGGTCGAGTTCGGCGACCACACCCGCTTCACGGTGAAGTGGGCGGCGCTCACCTCGCTGGTGGTCCTCGCGGCGGGGATTCTGTTCGGGATCATCTAGCGGCGAAGGTCACCGAGGGTGACCGGCTCTGGGCTGGGGGAGTGAATATCGGAGGGGACACGGCGCAGTTACCACCCTCCGTATTCGTGTCATGACAGATAGTCAGATTATCGGCTGATCCATCCGATGTCTTCATGACTGGAGGAACCCCCGCATGACCGCTCTGGCAGTCCGCCCTCTGCTGTCCACCGGCGTCGCGACCCTCGCCCTCGGCGGCGTTGCGCTGGCCGGCGCGCCCGTCGCTTTCGCGGCCCCCGGCGACAACGGCGACGTCAAGATCCACCACGCCGGGCGGCCCGACGAGCCCCCGCGCACGTCCGAGACCGACCAGCGCAACGAGCCCAGGGTCTGCACGTTCTACGTCGCCGCCCTCGGCTTCGACGGGCTCCAGGTCCTCAACTACGAGATCCAGCCGCAGCCACCGAAGGGCGGCATGGTGGTGCCGCCCGGCACGATCGCCGTCGACGCCCAGGGCAACGGGATCACTCCGGACCTGGAGCTTCCCGACGGTCACTACAAGGTCGAGTGGACCTGGGCGGGGCAGCAGGGCGCGAAGAAGAGCAAGGTCTTCAAGGTCGACTGCGAGGACTTCACCAACCCGACCAAGCCGCCCACCACTGGCGGAAACGGCAACGGCGGAAACGGCGACAACGGCGGCCAGGGCAAGCCGCCCCAGCACAAGCCCCCGCACGGCCCGGTCGGTGCCGGCGGTGGCGGCAGCGCCGAACTGGCGAGCGAGGACAGCTCCGGCTTCGGGGTCGGAGCGGCCATCGCCGCCGGCCTCGCGGGCACGGTCGGTCTGATCCTCGTCCGCCGGTCGCGTCGCCGCACCGATGGCGCCGCGTAGGTCCCGCACCACGCGCAGGCAGCGGCGCCGCCTCCGGCTCACCCGGACCGTGGTGGTGACCCTGTCGCTGGTCGGCGGCGGCATCTGGTGGGCCCAGGACGAGGAACCGTCCGATCCGCCGGCGGCCGCGCACGCGACGGGGGCGGAGGGGTTCAAGGCCGCGGACGTACCCGGGCAGCAACCTGACCAGAAGCCCAAGGCACAGCCGAGGCCCCCGGCCCGGGCCGACGCCGGGGCCAAGGCTGCTGAGAAGCCCAGCCCGCCGCCCGCGCCCCTGGCCCGCTCGCGCGCCACCGATGTCGCCATCCCGGCGATCACCATCGAGGCTCCGGTCGTCAGCCTGCGTCTCGACCCGTCCGGACAGCTCGGCTCCCCGCCGATCGAGAACCCCCGGATCGTCGGCTGGTACGCGGCCGGCCCCGCCCCCGGCGAGCGCGGTACGGCGATCGTGGTCGGCCACCGCGACACCCGTACCGGGCCGGCCATCTTCATCAACCTCGACTCGCTCGCCCCCGGCAACACCGTCCGGGTCGCCCGCGCCGACGGCAAGGTCGCCGTCTTCACGGTCGACAAGGTCCGCACGTACACGAAGGAGGATTTCCCCGACCGCGAGGTCTACGGGTCCACGGGCCGCCCCGAACTACGGCTGCTCACCTGCGGCGGTCCCTACGACGCGAGGACGGGCTACGCGTCGAACATCGTCGTCTTCGCCCACCTCACGGACGTCGCCCGGTCGATCTGACCGGCACGCCGTCACCTCAGGGACGTAGCGCGGTCGATCTGACCGGTACGCCGCCGGCTCACGACGTCGCCCGGTCGATCCGACCGGTACGCCGTCGCCTCAGGGACGTAGCGCGGTCGATCTGACCGGCATGCCGTCCGCCGTCCCGCGGGCCCGCGCCACCCGGAGCGCGCCCGCGGGATACGGCAGTTCCGCCGCCAGCGCCGCCGCCCTGTCGAACCCTTCCGCCGCCTCCCGCGCGCGGCCGAGGGCCGCGAGGGCGGCGGCGTGCGCGGTACGGGCCTCCGTCTCCGCGAGCCGTTCCCCGGCCCCCTCCGCCCGCACGACCTCCGTGCCGGCCACCGCGACCGCCTCATCGGCCCGCCCGCACGCCAGTTGGGCCCAGGCCGTCAGATGCGCGGTCCCCGGCTCCCGGCTCTCCGCCAGCAGGGCCAGCGCCTCGCCCGGCCGGTCCTCCCGTATCGCCCACTCGGCGCGCGCCGCACGCACCTCGAGCCGCGCCTGGTGGTCGCCCTGCGCCCGCGACGCGCCCTCGGCGGCGTCGAGGAGCGCGACGGCGCCCGGCTCCGCCATCCGCATCCGCACCCGGGCCAGCGCCACGCGCGCGTACGGCGCGCACCAGACGCTGCCCGGCTCCGCGTCCCGTACCGCCGTCTCCGCCAGCTCGCGTGCCTCGGCCGTCTCCTCCACCAGGAGGTGGAGCTCGGCGAGGTTGGCCCGCTCGAAGACCGACGCGGTCGGATCGCCCGAGCGCTCGGCGAGGTCCAGCGCCCGCCGGCCCGTCGCGATCGCCTCCCGCAGCCGCCCCGCCCGGCGCGCCGTCTCCCGCAGCACCGACAGCACCGAGGCGAGCAACTGCGCGTCGCCGTACGCCTCCGCGTGCGGCAGCGCCTCGTCGGCGACCGGGCCCGCCTCCCCGAACCGGCCCGCCAGACCCAGCGAGGTGGCCCGCGCCGCCAGCGCGCGGGCCAGCAGACCGCGCCGCTCCGGGCCGTCCACCGCCTGCGCCGTCTCCTCCGCCGCCCGGGCGGCCGTCACCCCCTCCTCGTACCGCCCCGCCACAAAACACAGCACCGCCCGCGCCAGATGGTGCGCGCTCGCCGTCGCCGCCGGTGTGCCGGGCCCGGGCGGGCAGGAGTCGAGCATCCGCAGCCCCTCGTCGGTGGACCGGGTCTTCGGCATCAACTCGGCGAGCCGGGACGTCGCCAGGACCTGGCCGTCCCGGTCGCCGCGCCGCCGCAGCTCCGCCCGAGCCTCGGTGAGGAGCCGCGCCGCTTCCTCGAAGCGGCCCATCCGGCGCAGGACGGTGCTGCGGTCGATCCTGGCCCGGGCCGATTCGGCGGCCAGCGCGTCGAGGCGCTCGGTGAGTTCCGCGTAGTAGCGGTCGGCGGTGTCGTTGGCGTAGAGGGCGGCGGCGCGTTCGGCGGCGCGGCGCAGATAGCCGGTGGCGCGCGGGTCGTCGGCGCGGGCCAGATGGGCGGCGAGCGTGTCCACCGCCTCCGGCCTGCGGCGCAGCACCGCCTCCGCGTACGCCGAGTGCAGCAGCCGGCGGCGGGCCGTCGACAGCCCTTCGTAGCAGGTCAGCCGTACCAGGGGGTGGCGGAAGGCGAGCCCGGCCGCCGGCCGGCCCTCGGCGACGACGATCCGCTCCTCGACCACGGAGGCGGCGACGGCGGCGTCCACCGCCTCGGTCGCCTCGGCGGCCGACAGCCGCGGATGACCGCCCCGCCGGGCCACGTCGAGGACCTCGGCGAGCGCCGCGTCCTGGCCCGCCACCGCGACCACCTCGACCACCCGGCGGGCCGCGCCGCCGAGCCGGCCGAGGCGTTCCGCGACCAACTGCCGTACGGTCTCGGGGGCGCCGGCCCGCCCGTCGCCGCCCTCCCGCACCGCGCGGGCCAGTTCGAGGGCGAACAGCGGATTGCCGAGCGACAGCTCCCACACCCGCTCCGGTACGGCCCCGGGACCGCCGGTGCCACCCGTCCCGGCATCCGCAAGGACGTCCGCCGTCAGGGCGAGGCAGGCCTCGCGGCTCAGCCGGGGCAGTTCGACGGTGGTGGCCAGCGACTGGCGCTGGAGCGCGTCGAGGGCGTGGCGGCGGGGGTCGGAGGCCGGAAGTTCCTCGGGGCGGACGGTGGCGAGAAATCGCCAACCCCTTCCGACCTCGTGCGCCCGGCGCGCAAGATGGCTGAGGAGTTGGAACGAGCCCGCGTCCGCCGCGTGGAGGTCGTCCAGCACCAGCATCACGGGCCGCTCCGCCGCCAGTTCCCCGAGCAGCCCGGCAGTCGCCCGGAAAAGGCGGTCCCGCTCCTCCTCGGGACTTCGCCGCCCCGACACCGGACGCACCCGGCCCAAGGAGGGCAGGAGCGCGGCCAGTTCGGGATACTCGGCGCCGGTCCGGGCCCGCTCGGCGGCCGGCCGGTCCGCCAGCCAGCCGTCCAGGGCCTCGGCGAACGGACCGTACGGAGTGTGCCCCTCCGCGTCGTGGCCCGCCCCCCACAGGACGGCCGTCCCCTCCTCGGCCGCCCTGCGGGCCGCGTCGCCGACGAGGCGGGTCTTGCCGAGACCCGCCTCGCCCGTGACCAGGAGCACGGGCGGGGACGCGGGGGCGAGGAGCCTGGCCAGCACCTCGTCCCGGCCGCGCAGGGGCGAGGCGGGCGGGCGGCGCACCACGGCCGGAAGCGTGGGGCCCATCGGCCGGGAGGCCGGTACGGGCGCGGCGAGCGCCTCCCGGTGCAGCCGCTCCGTCTCGGCACCGGGCCGCACGTCGAACTCCGCGTCCAGTGCCTCCCGGCACAGGTGGTACTGCGCCACCGCCCGCCGCCGCAGCCCCTGGCGGAGATACGCCTCGATCAGGATCCGGTGCGCGCCCTCCTCCGCCGGGGACGAGGACAGGACGCGCTCGGCCGCGGGCACCGCCTCCTCCGGTGCGCAGGCCGCGAGGTGGGCCTTCGCCAGGGCCAGGAGGGCGCGCTCCCGGAGGGCCGACAGGCGGGCGCGGCGGGCCTCGGCCCACGGGGCGTAGCGGTCCTCCGGGAGCAGCTCGCCGGTGAACGTGTCGAGGGCGGCGGCCAGACCGGCGCGCCCGCCGTCGGCGAGGGCCGCCTCGGCGAGCACCTCCGCCTCGTCGGCGTCGATCCGCACCGTCCGCGGATCGAGCCACAGCAGAGAGCCCTCGCCGATCAGATAGGAGGAGGCCGAGCGAGGCGGCAGCTCGGGTTCCAGGGCCCGGCGGGCCGCGTGCAGCGCGACGCGCAGACTGCCGAGCGCCGCCTGGGGATCCGCTTCGGGCCAGCAGGTCTCCATGGCCTGCTCACGGTGGAGTCGGTGGCCTGGCGAGACGGCCAGCAGCTTCACCAGCGTCCGGGCACTGGGGCGCGGCCACCGCTCGGCCAGCGGTGGCCCGCCGTCCCGGTCGACGCGGAACCCGCCGAGAAGGTGCACCCGCAGCACCGGGGGCGCACCCGCCGCTATGTCATCGCCCATGAGGGCGCCCACTCTAATGGGCGCCCCCAGGGCCGACGCGACCTCTTTCCGCTCGTCAGGAAGCGGTCAGAACACCCGTCACCATCCCGTGCATGCTGTTGTCCGAGAGGAGGTAGCGACCGCCGGACAGTTCGATCGTCCGGTCGAAACCGGTGTTGTCCTTGCCGAGGCCGACGATCTCGTCCACGCCGTCACCGGTCAGGTCCGCCACGATCAGGTTCTGCTGGGCGAAGCCCTGCAGACGGGTCAGCTGGTTCGGATAGTGGGCGCCGGCCGTCAGCACCGCCGGATCCCAGAGGTACGTCGCACCCTCCGTGCCGCCGACCAGCAGCCGCCGCCCGCCCGGGCCGGTCGCGAACGCGCCCCGGTGCACGGTCGGCAGCGTGTAGATCTCGTGCTCGCCGCCGTCCGAAGCGAAGGTGCGGAAGGACGCCGTGCCCGCGAGGACCAGGCCCTCGTCGCCCGTGAACCAGTTGCCGAGGGTCCAGGGGCCGCCGCCCGTGCCGGTCCGGACGACCTTGCCCGTCCGTATGTCCCGGAACTCGAGGTACGTCGTCAGGAAGTCGCCCTCCCGCACGATCCAGGAGTGCACGACCGCGTGGCCGTCGGCGTACGGGATGGCGGCCGAGGCGTAGACGCCGTGGTAGAGCTGCGCCGCGTAGACCCGGGTGTCCGGGTCGCCGGTCCAGGTCGGGTCGGCGGTCCAGGCGAGCCGGCCCGTCCGGCCCTCAAGCGCCATGCCGTTGACGACACCGCCGCCGTCGAGGGAGCCCGGCGTCTGGTACGAGCCCATCACCCGGCCGTCCGCCACCGCCAGGTCCGAGAAGACGACCGGGCCGGCGCCCGCCGGGACGTACGACCACAGGAGCCGCCCGCCGCCGTTGTAGGCCCGTACCGCGTCCGTCGGCACCAGCACCTCGTCGTCCCGGTCCCCGTCGAGGTCGGCGACCGTCACCGAGCGGACGAACTGCCCGCGCCCGTCGATCTCCTCGCGCACCGAACCCGTCCGGGCGTCCACGATCACCGCCGCCGCGTCCGCCGCGACCACCAGGTCGTCGTCGCGCCCGTCGCCGTCCGTGTCACCGACCGCGATGTCCCCGCTCACCGACCCCGGCAGCGCGGCCTGCCACAGCAGCCGTGGCTTCCCGGCCGCCAGCGAGGGCCCGTCGTACGCCCACAGCCCGTGCGACTGCCCGGCCGCCACCACGTCCTTCTTCCCGTCGCCGTTCACGTCCACCGCGATGCCCGTGGACAGATCGGCCTGGAGCGGAGTGAGCGTACTCGCGCGGCCGTTGCTCAGCCGGTACGAGCGGATGTTCTGCTCGTTGTCGACCGTCCGCACCAGCCAGTCGTCGCCGGAGCGGTACGGCTGGGCGTACAGCGGCGAGGCCACCGCGCCCTTCCGCGACCACCGGACGCCACCGTCACGGCCGTTCAACGCGGTCAGCGTGCCGTAGCGGGAGCCGCCCGGGTTGGCGGCGGTCTCCTTGCCCTCGGTCGTCACGTACGAGGCGAGGACCGTGCCGTCGGCGACCTCCAGACCGAGCGCCGAGTCCCCGTCCTTGTCGTTGTCCTCCCCGCGCTTGACCGTGTGCGACCACAGCTCGGTGGCGTCCGAGCCCTTCAGCGCTCGTACGGTGGAGGCGTTGACGAAGAGGTACTCGTCGAGCGTGGCCTCGGCGACCGCGTACTCGCTGCCGCCGCCGTCCCGCAGGTTCCCGACGGCCAGTTCGGTGCCGACGGCGTTGACCCGCTCGTCCAGGACGGTCCGGGTGCCGTCGGCGAGGTCGTACGCGACGACCTCGTACCGCAGCCCGTCGCGGTAGTCGGACTGCTCCAGGGCAACCAGCCGGCCGCGCGAGGTGTCCTGCACCGCCTCACGCCCGTACAGGCCCCCGTCCGTCCGCCAACGCGCCGAGCCGTCGGCCGTGTTCAGGACGAGCGTGTGGCTCTCGGCGGGGGCCGTGGCGGTCTTGCGGACGTGCCAGGAGACAGCCGCCCGGCCACCGCCGAGCGGGGTGACCGACGACCACCGGCCGTCGCGCTTCCCCGTCTCGTACGTCCAGGTCGCCGTCGGCGTCAGCGTCCCCTCCGCGTAGGCGAAGCGGAAGCCCTGCAGGGTGGCCGTGGCGGCCTTGTCCGCGTTCAGGTTGGTGGAGGGCTGGTCGGCGACGAGCAGGGTGTCGCCGGCCAGGACGACCTGCTGGGCGTCGGCGAAGAGCCGGCTCCAGACCGTGGCGCCGGTCCGGCCGTCGAGGACGGTCACGAACGTGCCGGTGGACAGCGGCGATCCGGGCGAGGTGAAGGGCCGGTACGGGCTCGTCCCCACGTCCGCCGTGAAGACGACGTCGGCGACCCCGTCACCCGTCAGATCGCCCTGCGACCAGCCACGGTCCGCGACATCCGCGAACGGGCTGTTCGCGTGGTACCCGAGCGTGATCCGCGCCGGATACGGCTCCGTCTGCCACGGGCGGACGTTCGTGACCTGCCAGTCGGCGTGCAGCGAACCGTTGTCCCGCTTCCACACCGTACGGCCCGAGGCGGTGAGACGGGTGACCGTGCCGAGGCTGTGCACAGCGAGGAAATCGCCCTGCCCGCCGCCGAGTTGAGCCGTCTCGGCCTGACCGCGATACGTCTCCAGGGCGGAGGCCGCGGTGAGGGAGACCCCGCCGGTCGCTGTCGTACCGGGGTCCGTGGTGAGCGCTCGACCAGGTGAGGCCGCCTCCTGCGGAGTGACCTGCTGCGGCTCGGCGGCCTCGACCGCGCGGCGCTCCAGCGCGTCGGCCTCGGTGTCCGTCAGGACCCGCGCGACCGGCTCGTCGTCCGCGTGCGCGGTGGTGGCGGGCAGCGCGGTGAGCGCGAGACCGGCCGCGACCAGGGCGGAGGCGAGGCGCAGGGCCCGCCGGGAGGTGGATGTCATCGGACGACCGCCTTCGGGGTGATGCGGATCGCGGACCTGTCGGCGATCACGGGCTCGTTGAAGGAGAACGGGAGGGCGTCGGTGCCGGCCTGGTTCTCGACGCCGACGGTCGCCTTGCCGCCCGCCTCCAGGGCGGAGCCGGCGCCGATCGCCTGGTACTGCAGGACGACCGCGCCGGTCGCCTCCTCGAAGACGGCCTCGAAGGTGACACGGCGGCCGGGGTCGGCGGCGAAGGCCGCGTTCTCCCAGACGATCGCGAACGTCCGCTGTCCGGCCGTGCCGGTGGTGGCGGTCCTCACCGCGGACTTCGCGTCCAGGGTGAGGTCGTCCCAGTACACGGCGAGGATGCCGTTGGGCTGACCCGGGGAGGGCAGCGCGGTGTTGGCGTAGTCGCCGAGGCGCGGGGCGAGGAAGTTGACCAGACCGTTGGTGGTGACGCTCGCCCGGCTGTACGGGACGCCGTAGAAGGAGACCGGGAAGGGGAGGTCGATCGACTTCGCGTTCTCGTCGCCCGAGAGTGCCAGCTTGGTCTTCCCGTCGACCCACGCGTACGCGGCGGGCCGGCAGCTGTTCCCGGCGGCGTCGCTCCGGGCTGGCAGCGCGGCGGTCACGCTCTCGGCGCCGTCCACGGTCAGGGCGGCCGTGTGCGTGCCGTTGCAGAGGACGGGCGCGGCCGGGGTCGCGGTGAGGGTGAAGGCGCCCTCGGCGACGGCCGGGAAGCGGAACGTTCCGGCGGCGTCGGTCACGACCGGGTCGAGCGGGGCGTCGGTGAAGCGCACGGTGGCACCCTTCAGCGGCGTGCCGGTGACGTCGAGGACCGTCCCGGAGACGGCGTGCGCCGGTACGGCGTCCAGGGCGAGGTCGTGGTCGAGGGCCTGGCCCGTGGTGACGGTCAGGTTCTCCTCGGTGGCGGCCCGGTAGCCGTAGCCGGTGGCGGTGAGGGTGTACGTACCGGCCGCCAGGGTCAGCCGGTAGGCGCCGGACGCATCGGTGGTCACCGAGCGGCGGCCGTCCTCGGCGCGGGCGGTGAGGGTGACACCGGCGAGCGGGGCGCCGGTCGCGCGGTCGGTGACCGTACCGGTGACGGTGGCCGCGGTGTGCGGGGCCCGGTCGACGGCGGCGAGGATGTCCAGCTTGCCCTCGCCCCAGACGTTGTTGGCGTCGGCGGTGCCGCCGCAGTGGGTGTCGTCGACGTCGCGCGCGGTGGCGTTCAGGGCGGCCCGGGTGGCGTCGATGTCCCCGATGAGTGACGGGGCCGAGGACCAGAGCAGGGCGACGGCGCCCGCGACGTGCGGGGTGGCCATCGACGTACCGGAGATGGCGCGGTAGCTGTTGCCGGGCCAGGTCGAGCGGACGTCGACACCGGGCGCGGAGATGTTCGGCTTCATCGAGCCGTCGACCAGGGACGGACCGAAACCGGAGAAGCCCGCGATCTTCCCGTTCACGTCGTACGCGCCGACACCGTAGGCCGGGGCCTGGGCGCCGGGAGCCTTGGTGGTCGAACAGGTGGTGCCGTTGCCGTCGTTGCCGGCCGCGAAGGCCTCGAAGATGCCCGCGGCGTTCCAGGACTCGATGATGTCCTGGTAGAAGGTGGTGTTCCCGCCGCCCCAGGAGTTGTTGACGATGTCCGGGGCGAGATCGGGGCGCGGGTTCTCGCCGTTGTGGTCGGTCGGCGCGAGGATCCACTGGCCGGACTTCAGCAGTGAGGAGTCCGAACAGCTGCGGGCCTCACAGCCCTTGGCCGCGATCCACGTCGTACCCGGTGCGACGCCGACGCCGCCCGAGCCCGCGATCGTGCCCATGGTGTGGGTGCCGTGCCCGTTGTTGTCGCAGGGCGTACCGCCGGCGCACTGGCCGGTCGGGTCGTACCAGTTGTAGTCGTGGCTGAAGGTGCCGTCCCCGAGGTTTCCCCGGTAGTTGCCCTTCAGGGCCGGGTGGTCGTACTGCACACCCGAGTCGATGTTCGCGACGACGATGCCCTCGCCGCGGTTGCCGTACCGCTCCCAGACCTGGTCGGCCTTGATGTCCTTGACGCCCCACTCCGGGGTCACCGCGTCCTCGGCGGTGACCGCGCCTTGCGCCTCGGTGTCGAGCGCGTAGTGCCGCTCCTGGCGGATGGACGCCACGTCGGGGCGGGCGGCGAGCTTCGCCACGAGGGCCTTGTCGCCGGTCACCTTCACGGCGTTGGCGATCCAGTACGACTCGTAGCCGACGTTCGCCTTGTCCAGATAGCGGGTCAGCGAGGACTGGCTGCGGGCGGCTCCGGCGCGCAGCGACGCGAACGCGGCGGCGGCCTTCTTCTCGTGCCCGCGCTCCTGCCGGGCGCTCGACAGGTCGGCGCGGTCGGCGAGGACGACGAAGAACGTCGCGTCGCGGCCGGACCCGACGGCGGCCGTGACGCCCGGATCGACCTGGGCGGCGGCCGGCTGCCCGGGGGTGGGGGCGGCCGTCGCGGCCGGTGCGCCGAGCAGGGCCGCGGCCGTGACGGCGACCGCGGCCCAGACGGTGGATCTGCGATGCATGTGGGTGGCTCCTCCATCGCTGGTACGGGGGAAGCCGGCGCCCCGCATCCGCGTGGTTCCGGGGGATGGAGCGCGAGGGTGGCGGGGCGGGCTCGGCCGGGACGCTAGAACTGGTCCGTTACTGGGGAATTACTGAGCCGGGATCCAGACCCGGGCCCCGGACCCGCCCCCCTGACCACGAGGACGTGCACATGCCCATCCGTCTGCCGCTGACCACCCGTACCCGCGTCGCCGTCGCCACCGCCGGGCTCCTGATCGCGGTCGGCGCCCCCACCGCGTACGCCGGTCTGGGCGAGAACACGCCCGAGGCGCCGGCCGCCGCCACGGCGCAGGCCGCGCGCGGTAAGGCGTACGTCGAGACCCGGCTCTTCTTCGGGACCGAGCGCCCCGACGGCGGTCCGGCCGTCACCGACGAGCAGTTCATGGCCTTCGTCGACGCCGAGGTCACCCCGGACTTTCCGGCCGGTCTGACTGTCCAGAACGGGCGTGGACAGTGGCGCGACCAGAACGGCACCATCGAGCGGGAGCGTTCGTACGAGTTGATCCTGCTGTACCCGGCGTCGGAGGCGCGGCTCCATGACCCGCACATCGAGGACATCCGGGAGGCCTACCGGAAGGCCTACGGGCAGGAGTCCGTGGCCCGGCTCGACGAGCCGACCCGCGCCGACTTCTGACCGAGGCAGCCCTGGTGCCAGTAGCCCTGGTGCCAGAAAACTAACAGCGCTAGTTTGGGTGCCGGTGTCGAACCGGCAAGGACCGAAGGAGCAGCGGATGAAGAGCCACGACGCGATGTACATCGGCGGGGAGTGGCGGCCCGCCGCCACCTCGGACACCATCCCGGTCGTCAACCCGGCGGACGAGCAGGTCATCGGCCGCGTGCCGGCCGGTACCGCGGAGGACGTCGACGCCGCCGTGCACGCCGCCCGCGCCGCCTTCCCCGGCTGGGCCGCCACCCCGCCCGCCGAGCGCGCCAAGCTGATCGGCGCGCTCCGCGACGGCCTCGCGGCCCGCGCGGAGGAGATCGCCGCCACGGTCACCGCCGAGCTCGGCGCCCCGCCGCAGCTCGCCGCCGCCGTCCACGCCGGGCTGCCGATCGCGGTGGCCGGCTCGTACGCCGAACTCGCCGCCACCCACTCCTTCGAGGAGAAGGTCGGCAACTCCACCGTCTACTCGGAGCCGGTCGGAGTCGTCGGCGCGATCACCCCGTGGAACTACCCGCTCCACCAGATCGTCGCCAAGGTCGCCCCCGCGCTCGCGGCCGGCTGCACCGTCGTCCTCAAGCCCGCCGAGGACACCCCGCTGACCGCCCAGCTCTTCGCCGAGGCGGTACACGCGGCGGGGCTCCCGGCAGGCGTCTTCAACCTGGTCACCGGCCTCGGCCCGGTCGCCGGGCAGGCGCTCGCCGAGCACGAGGGCGTCGACCTCGTCTCCTTCACCGGCTCGACCGCCGTCGGCAGGCGGATCGGCGCCCTCGCGGGCGGCGCGGTCAAGCGGGTCGCCCTGGAGCTCGGCGGCAAGTCCGCCAACGTCATCCTGCCCGGCGCCGACCTCGGCAAGGCCGTCGCCGTCGGCATCGCCAACGTCATGAGCAACTCCGGCCAGACGTGCAGCGCCTGGACCCGGATGCTCGTCCACCGCGACCAGTACGACGAGGCGGTGGCGCTGGCCGCCGAGGCCGTCGCCAAGTACGTCCCCGGCGAGCGCGTCGGCCCGCTCGTCAACGCCAAGCAGCAGCAGCGGGTGCGCGGCTACATCGAGAAGGGCGTCGAGGAGGGGGCCAGGATCGTCGTGGGCGGCCCCGAGGCCCCGCGCGAGACCGGCTACTACGTCTCCCCGACCGTCTTCGCCGACGTCACCCCGGAGATGACCATCGCCCAGGAGGAGATTTTCGGGCCGGTCGTCTCGATCCTGCGGTACGAGGACGAGGACGACGCCCTCGCCATCGCCAACGGGACCGTGTACGGGCTCGGCGGCGCCGTCTGGGGCGAGCCGGAGGAGGCCGTCGCCTTCGCCCGCCGCATGGACACCGGCCAGGTCGACATCAACGGCGGCCGCTTCAACCCGCTGGCCCCCTTCGGCGGCTTCAAGCAGTCGGGCGTGGGACGCGAGCTGGGCGCCCACGGCCTCGCCGAGTACCTCCAGACCAAGTCCCTCCAGTTCTGAGCCGATCCGGCCAGTTCCGCCCACCGATCCGAGCATCGATCCGCACACCGATCCGAGCACCTGAGGAGCAAGACGCGTCATGAGCGTGGTCCGCGCCGCCTTCCTGCCCGCCGTCGGCTCTCCGCTGGAGATCACCGGCATCCGGCTGCCCGAGCCCGGCCCCGGCCAGGTCCGGGTCCGCCTCGCCGCCGCCGGGGTCTGTCACTCCGACCTGTCCCTGACCAACGGAACCATGCGGGTGCCCGTCCCCGCCGTCCTCGGCCACGAGGGCGCCGGTACGGTCGTCTCCGTGGGCGAGGGGGTCACCCACGTCGCCCCCGGCGACGGCGTCGTCCTCAACTGGGCGCCGTCCTGCGGCGACTGCCACCCCTGCTCGCTCGGCGAGGTCTGGCTCTGCGCCGACGCGCTCACCGGCGCCGGGAACGTCCACGCCGCCACCGAGGACGGCACCGACCTCCACCCCGGCCTCAACGTGGCCGCCTTCGCCGAGGAGACCGTGGTCGCGGGGAACTGCGTCCTGCCCGTCCCGGACGGCGTTCCGCTCACCGACGCGGCCCTCCTCGGCTGCGCCGTCCTCACCGGCTGGGGCGCGATCCACCACTCGGCGCGGGTGCGGCAGGGCGAGTCGGTCGTCGTGTACGGAGTCGGCGGCGTCGGCCTCGCCACGATCCAGGCCGCCCGGATCGCGGGCGCCTCGCCGATCATCGCCGTGGACGTCTCGCCCGAGAAGGAGGCCCTGGCCCGGGCCGCCGGCGCGACCGAGTACGTCGTCGCCTCCGAGACCACCGCCAAGGAGGTCCGGAAGCTGACGGGCGGCCAGGGCGCCGACGTGGCCGTCGAATGCGTCGGCCGCGCCACCACCATCCGTACCGCCTGGGACTCCACCCGGCGCGGCGGCCGCACCACGGTCGTCGGCATCGGCGGCAAGGACCAGCAGGTCACCTTCCACGCCCTGGAGCTCTTCCACTGGGGCCGGACGCTGTCCGGCTGCGTGTACGGGAACTCCGACCCGGCCCGGGACCTGCCCGTCCTCGCCGAACACATCCGGGCCGGCCGCCTCGACCTGAGCGCGCTCGTCACCGAACGGATCACCCTGGACGGCATCCCGGGCGCCTTCGACAACATGCTCGCGGGCAAGGGCGGCCGGGCGCTGGTGGTCTTCTAGCGGGTCCCGACGCTGTCGGCCGGGGCCTTCGAAGGATCCTTCGACGGAGGCTTCGGCCGGGAGCGCGAGACCGCCACACCCGCCAGGCAGAGCGCCCCGCCCGCGAGCGTGAGCAGGCCGGGCAGTTCGCCCAGGAAGACCCACGCCATGAGCACCACGAGCGCCGGCACGGCGTACGTCGTCGCGCCCATCCGGCCGGCAGTCGTACGGGCCAGGGCGTAGGCCCAGGTCGTGAAGGCGAGGGCGGTCGGGAACACCCCGAGGTAGACCATGTTCAGCGTCGCCGAGAGCGGCGCCCGAGCCGCCTCGTCGACCAGCTGCCCGGCGAAGGGCAGGCACGCCACGGCGCCGACCAGACACCCGAAGGTCGTGACCTGGAGGGCGCTTCCGTGCGCCAGGGCGGGCTTCTGCGCGACGACACCACCCGCGTACGCGACCGCCGCCACCAGGCACAGAAGGACACCGAGGACCGAGGCGTGCCCCTCGCCCGACATCGAGAGCCCCACGGCCACCGCGCCCGCGAAGGACACCGCCATGCCGGCGATCAGCCGGGGCGGCAGCTTCTCGCCGAGGAACCGGGCACCGAGCAGGGCGATGAGGATCGGCCCGATGTTCACGACCATCGCGGCCGTACCGGCGTCGACCTCCTGCTCGCCCCAGTTGAGGGCCACCATGTACGCCCCGAACCACAGCACCCCGGAGACCGCGATCCCCGGCCAGGCCGCCCGCGGCGGCAGCCCCTCGCGCCGGATGAGCAGGACCGCCGCGAGGACCACGGCCCCGGAGAGGAGCCGGCCGAGGGCTAGCGCGCCGGGGGAGTAGGCCGCCCCCGCGCTGCGGATCGACACGAAGGCGGAGGCCCACAGGACGACGGTGACGGAGGCGGCGACGAGCGCCAGGCGCGCGTGGCGGGGCGAGGTGGGGGATCCGGAGGTGGCAGGGGAGTTGGTCATGGGGCGACCGTAGGCCCCGGACCCTTCGGCGCTCACCGAATTATCGAGGCGCTCCCTCACCGGAGCACCGCCGGATCGATGCCCAGTGCCTCCTGGAGCGCGCGCTCGCCGTCGGCGGACACCTTCACGGCACGCTCGGAGCCGATCCGTACGCACCAGCCGCTGTCCAGCGCGTGCCGGCACAGAGAGGCCCCCGCGATCCCGGCCAGGTGCGGCTTGCGCTCGGTCCAGTCGAGACAACCGCGCGCGACGGGCCGCCGCCCTGTGGCCGCCAACGGGATCCCGCGGTCCCCGAACCACGCCATGCCCCGGTCGGTGAGCGCGAACCCGGTGTCCTGGCGCAGCAGCCCGCGCGCGGTCATCGCCTCGGTGATCGTGATCCCGAGCCGCCCCGCGAGATGGTCGTAACACGTGCGCCCCCGGGCCATCGCCCGCCCCGCGCTCGCGGCCCGCAGGGTGCCGGGCGCTGCCTTCCGGGCGGGCTCGGAGCGGGCGGCGAGGTCCTCGACCAGGTGAGCGATCCCGGCGTCGGCGAGCCGCACGTACCGGTGCCGTCCCTGCCGCTCCTCGGCGAGCACCCCGCCCGCGACGAGCTTCCCGAGGTGCTCACTGGCGGTGGACGGCGCCACGCACGCGTGGCGCGCGAGCTCCCCGGCGGTCCAGGCCCGCCCGTCGAGCAGAGCGAGCACGAACGCGGCGCGCGTCTCGTCGGCGAAGAGCGCGGCGAGGGCGGCGAGGTCTTTGGATGCCATGAGGACAGGATGCCGCGATCACCGTTCGGCAGCGGCCGAACCGTTCTTCCCCCGCGCCCCTACCTCGTTCTCCCCCTGCGCCCCCGCCTCGTTCTTCCCCTGCGCCCCCGCCTCGTACTGCATCGCCAGCCCGTCGAGCAGTGCCCGCAGGCCCGTCTCGAAGGCGCCCTCGTCGACCTTCTGCCGGTGCTCCGCCAGTAGGTGTGCCTGGCCGAGGTGCGGGTAGTCGGCGGGGTCGTACGCCGTTTCGTCGTCGACGAAGCCGCGTGCGAAGGAGCCAAGGGCCGAGCCGGTGACGAAGTAGCGCATCAGCGCGCCGATGTACGTCGCCTGGGCGGGCGGCCAGCCGGCCCGGACCATCGCGCCGAAGGCCGCGTCGGCGACCCGGAGGCCCGCCGGGCGGCGGCCCGGGCCCTGGGCGAGGACCGGGACGATGTTCGGGTGGTCGGCGAGGGCGGCGCGGTAGGAGGCTGCCCAGTCGTGCAGGGCCGTACGCCAGTCGCGGCCGTCGCCTTCCTCGAACATCGACAGGTCGACTTTCGCGCTGACCGCGTCGGCGACCGCGTCCAGGATCTCGTCCTTGGTGCGGAAGTGGTTGTAGAGGGACGGCCCGCTCACCCCGAGTTCGGCCGCGAGCCGCCGCGTCGAGAGCGCCGCGAGGCCTTCGGCGTCCACGAGCGCACTCGCCGCCTCGACGATCCGGTCTCTGCTCAGCAGGGGCTTGCGCGGTCGGGCCATGGCGCACATAGTAGGCCTGCGCAGAGGAAACTAGCAGTGCTAATTAAACGTCTTCCCGAAGGTCGGTGGCGAAGTGAACCTGGAGCTCAGCGAGGAACAGGAAGCCGTCCGGCAGCTCGCCGAGGACTTCGTCGCCCGCGAGGTCGCCCCGCACGTCGTCGCGTGGGACCGCGCCGAGGACGTCGACCGGTCGATCGTGAAGAAGCTGGGGGCCGTCGGCTTCCTCGGCCTGACGATCCCGGAGGAGTACGGCGGCTCGGGCGGCGACCACCTCTCGTACTGCCTCGTCACCGAGGAACTCGGCCGCGGCGACTCCTCCGTGCGCGGCATCGTCTCCGTCTCGCTCGGCCTCGTCGCCAAGACCATCGCGTCCTGGGGCAGCGAGGAGCAGAAGCGGGAGTGGCTGCCCGGGCTCGCCTCGGGCGACGCCCTCGGCTGCTTCGGGCTGACCGAGCCCGGCACCGGTTCGGACGCCGGCAACCTCGCCACCAGGGCCGTACGGGACGGGGACACGTACGTCGTCAACGGCTCGAAGATGTTCATCACCAACGGCACCTGGGCCGACGTGGTCCTGCTCTTCGCCCGTACCGGAGACGCCCCCGGCCACAAGGGTGTCTCCGCCTTCCTCGTCCCCGCCGACACTCCCGGCCTCACCCGCCGCGCCATCCACGGCAAGCTCGGCCTGCGCGGCCAGGCGACCGCCGAACTGGTCCTTCAGGACGTCCGCATACCCGCCTCCGCGATGCTGGGCCCCGAGGGCAAGGGCTTCTCCGTCGCCATGTCCGCTCTGGCCAAGGGGCGGATGTCGGTCGCGGCCGGCTGTGTCGGCATCGCGCAGGCCGCCCTCGACGCGGCGGTGCGCTACGCGGGGGAGCGCGAGCAGTTCGGCAAGCCCATCGCCTCGTACCAGCTGGTGCAGGAGCTGATCAGCGACATCGCGGTCGACGTGGACGCCTCCCGGCTGCTGACCTGGCAGGTCGCCGACCTGATCGACCGGGGCCAGGACTTCGCCACCGCCGCGTCGAAGGCCAAGCTGTACGCCTCCGAGGCCGCCGTGCGCGCCGCGAACAACGCCCTCCAGGTCTTCGGCGGCTACGGCTACATCGACGAGTATCCGGTCGGCAAGCTGCTCCGCGACGCGCGCGTGATGACGCTCTACGAGGGCACGAGCCAGATCCAGAAGCTGATCATCGGGCGCGCGCTCACGGGCGTGTCCGCGTTCTGAGCGCGTGGACGTTCTGGTGCGTGGATGTTCTGAGCGCGTGGATGTTCTGGGTACGTGCATGTTCTGAGTACCCGGATGCGGACCGCTGAGTACGCGGCCGGATGTGGCGCCCGCCACATCCGGCCGATGCTTACGGCCATGAGTGACACACCGGTCAAGCAGCAGAACACGGCCGCCTACTACACGCAGTCCGTCCTCTCCTTCGGGCTCGCGCTCGCCGCCGTCGCCGTCGGCATCTACCACCTGGACGTGGACGGCTGGGTCCGCGCCTTCCTCGCCATCGCCGTCCTCTACCTCACGACCTCCGCCTTCACGCTCGCCAAGGTCGTCCGCGACCGGCAGGAGGCGGGCCAGATCGTCAGCCGCGTCGACCAGGCGCGCCTCGAGAAGCTCCTCGCCGAGCACGACCCCTTCCAGAAGCTCTAAGCGCTTGCTCAGCTTCGTTGTATGGTGTTCGTCCTGACGGCTGGAGAATGGGGCGAACGATGAGCGTCACGGAGGAGACGCCCGGCGGCGAGGACGCGCCGTGGGGCGAGGTCACGCCCGAGGCGGCCAGGCGGCTGCTCGTCGCGGCCGTCGAGGCGTTCGCCGAGCGCGGTTACCACGCCACCACGACCCGGGACATCGCCGGCCGCGCCGGGATGAGCCCGGCCGCGCTCTACATCCACTACAAGACCAAGGAAGAGCTGCTCCACCGGATCAGCCGCATCGGTCACGACAAGGCACTGGAGATCCTCCGGGCCGCGGCGGACGGCGAGGGCACGGCGGGCGACCGGCTCGCCGACGCCGTACGGTCCTTCGTGCGCTGGCACGCCGAGCGGCACACCACCGCGCGGGTCGTCCAGTACGAGCTCGACGCGCTCGGGCCCGAGCACCGTACCGAGATCGTGGCGCTGCGCCGGGAGTCCGACGCGGCCGTGCGCCGGATCATCAACGAGGGCGTGGCGGCAGGGGAGTTCGACGTGCCGGACGTGGCCGGTACGACGGTCGCGGTGCTGTCGCTCTGCATCGACGTCTCGCGCTGGTTCAACACCCAGGGCCGCCGGACGCCGGACGAGGTCGGCGCGCTCTACGCCGACCTCGTGCTGCGGATGGTCGGCGCTCAGAAGTAGTAGCGCGAGACCGACTCGGCGACGCAGACCGGCTTGTCGCCGCCCTCGCGCTCCACCGTCACGGTCGCGGTGACCTGCACCCCGCCGCCCGCCTCCGTCACCTCGGTCAGCACGGCCCCGGCGCGCAGCCGTGAGCCGACCGGCACGGGGGCGGGGAAACGGACCTTGTTGGTGCCGTAGTTGAGGCCCATCTTCATGCCCTCGACGCGCATGATCTGCGGAACCAGGGTCGGCAGCAGCGACAGCGTCAGATAGCCGTGCGCGATGGTCCTCCCGAACGGCCCGCCGGCCGCCCGCTCCGGGTCCACGTGGATCCACTGGTGGTCACCGGTCGCGTCGGCGAACAGATCGATCCGCTTCTGCTCGATCTCCAGCCAGTCGCTGTGCCCCAGCTGCTCGCCGACCGCGGCACGCAGCTCCTCGGCGGAGGTGAAGATCCTCGGCTCAGCCATGTTTCCGTCGTCCCTTCGTGAACCTGTGACTCCAGTTTCTAAGCGCTTGCTCAGCATGTGGGGGTGAGGACCTCGCTGTCAACGGACAGGCGGACAGTAGGGTTGGAGGAGTGCCGCAGATTCCAGAGAAGATCCATGAACTCACCGTCGGCCAGCTGTCCGCGCGTAGCGGCGCCGCGGTGTCCGCCCTGCACTTCTACGAGACCAAGGGCCTGATCAGCAGCCGCCGTACGAGCGGCAACCAGCGCCGCTACGGCCGTGACACCCTCCGCCGGGTCGCCTTCATCCGGGCCGCGCAGCGCGTCGGCATCCCGCTGGCGACGATCCGTACGGCGCTCTCCGAACTCCCCGAGGAGCGCACGCCCACCAACGAGGACTGGGCGCGGCTCTCGGGGGCGTGGCGCACGGAGCTGGACGAGCGGATCAAGCAGCTCGGACGGCTGCGGGACCACCTGACCGACTGCATCGGCTGCGGGTGTCTGTCCCTGCAGACCTGCGTCCTGTCCAACCCGGACGACGTGATCGGCGAGCAGCTCACGGGCTCGCGCCTGATGGGGGAGCGCCGGCAGGCGTAGGCATACGTGCGAAGAGGGGCCCGCCACCCCCGTGGACGGGCCCCTCGGTCCTCATGGCTCCCACCGGTCACTCGTACTCGGTGCCGCCCTTACGGGTCAGATAGGCCGGGCTGACCGCCTTGGCGATGGCCCGGCCGCCGACGACCGGGCTGTACCGCTCGGCGACCGGACGGATCACGACGCCCTCCCGCAGATGCAGTTCGCGCCCGGACACGGTCTCCCGCCCGCTCGCCAGTTCAAGCACGGTGTCCAGGTCGTACGGCCCGGTGTACAGCCGCGGTACGAGCGGCAGTTCGCCGGCCTCCAGGACCTCGGCCGGGTCCAGCCACCGCACCTGACCGTCGATCTCGGCCGACACGTCGAAGACCGCGTAACCGACGCCCTCGCTGCGGGCGTTCGCGCCGTAGCCGAGGTCCTGCACCCCCGCCCCGTACACCTCGCCGAACAGCCCGACCCGGCGCGCGCCCAGGCGCTCGGCGAGCCGCGCCGCGACCGCCGGGACGCCGTGGCCGTGGATCGCGCGCCAGTACAGGTTGCGCGGGTCCTCCTGGAGCGCGAGCCCCTTCGCGCCGAAGCCCTTCGAGGAGACCTGGAGGCGCCCGTCCGCCGCGAAGTACGTGGCGAGGCAGGCCGAACCGTGCAGCTTCTCGGTCAGGACCACCGGCTCGCCGGGCTCGAAGACGTCCGGATACCGCTGGAGGTTCTCGATGTCGACCCACGGCAGCAGGTCGGGCGCGGCCTCGACGTCACCGTTCATCGTCGGCGGGATCGGCGGCACCCACTTCGTGATCCCGAGCAGCTCGGCGAAGTCGGTCCCGTCGGCGGCGGCCTCGGCCAGGTCGACGTCGGCCAGCGCCTTCGGCCGGCACACGATCCCCTGCGACAACTCCCCGCGCAGCCGCACCGCCTTGACCCGGTCCGACGCCTTTCCGGCGAGCCGCCCGGTCAGCCCCAGCTCGTCGACGAGCGCGGTGGGCAGCACGGCCTGCTCCGGAATGTAGACGGCCACATCCCCGCTCCGGTACACCCCCTTGGCGACGACGGCCCGGTAGAGCCCGACCTGCGCGAGCTCCAGCGCGTCGGCGTTGGGATGGACGTGAACGGCCAGTGTTTCGGCGGTGACGCGCAGCGTCGACATGTCAGTGCTCCGGTGACTCGGGTGTCGCTCTCATCGCGGATCACTGTGCGGGAACGATATTCCGGTGGGCCACCGAATTGCGCTCTGGTACGGTCACGCCTCCCGTGCGGCCGTGACCAGTTGGGCGTTGGACTCCGCGCGGCTGCCGTCGGGCAGAACGAGGGTGTCCTCCAGGCCGATGCGGGTGTCGAGGCCGAGGCGGCGGGCGAGACGGAGGACCGGCCAGGTGCCGGCGTCCTCGCCGTGGAGCAGGATCGGGCGGCCGTGGCCGACGGTGCTCAGCTCCGCGAGCAGGGTCCGGGCCGTGGACTCGGCCGTCGTCGGGTCGGGGTCGGTGACCTCCGCCAGGATGCGCAGCACCCGGGGCGCCAGGGGCGAGAGGAGGAAGCGTCCAGGGCCTTCCGTACCGGACCAGAGGCCCGCCTCCACGCCCACGCCCCGCTCCAGGAGGGCGGCCGCGAGATCCTCCGCGCCCGGCTCGTGCCAGTTCACCGAGGCGTGGTCGGGCAGGACCGTCCAGGCCCGTACGCGCTCCACCCGCCGTACGGGATCGGGCTCGGCCCAGGCGCCCGTCGTCACGCCCACCGGGACGTCGACGGCCTCCCGGATCGCCGCCAGCGTGGCCACGAGGACCCGCGGCGACAGCGTGTCGCTCCCGCAGGGCGTCCTCGGGTGCACATGGACGTCCCGCGCCCCCGCCGCGACCGCCCGGGCCGCCGACTCCGCCATGGCGCCCGGCGACATGGGTACGGCCGCCGAATCCCCGGCCCCCCGGGTCCCGTTCAGACAGACCTGGATCAACGTGTCCCCCCGTTGTCCCCGTTGTCCCCGTTGCTCAGCTCGCACGGCTCGTCACGCCACCGACGCCAGCCGAGGCACCGCCCCTTCCCGCGCCTGTGCCAGTGCCCCGGTCGACAGGACCGCCCGGGGCACGACCACACCGCAGTCCCCGCACACCGGGCCGAACCACGGCTCGTCCGCCAGATCCGGCCGCCACTCGATATGGTCGCCCGCGCACACCGGACAGTGGTCCCCGGGCGCGGACTCCAGCGCGGCGATCAGCCGCCGCAACACCTCGGCCAGCGGCTCCGAGGGATGGACCTCCGGGTCGTCGCAGCGCGCGACCCCGTTGCCGCCCCACGTCCGCCGGTGCCAGTCGTCCAGCGCGCCCGGCCGGCGCAGTCCCTCGTGCTTCTCGCGCCGCCGCCGCGCCGCGAACTCCTTCTCGTACGCGAGCCACACCGCCCGCGCCTCCTCCAGCTCGTCCAGCGCGGCCACCAGCCGCCCCGGATCGAGCTCCCGGTCCTCGGGCCCGAACCTGTGCCGGCGGCACAGGTGGTCCCATGTCGCGCGGTGCCCGTACGGCGCGAACCGCTCCAGGCACTTGCGCAGCGAATACCTCCGCAGTGCCGTATCACTCCCCGGATCGCGCACCTGTCTCGCAAGACTCCGGAAACCCGCCATCGCTCCGCACCTCCGTCGCTGGTACTTCGGCGTCAAGGACGTTATGGGATGGACGAACGACCGGCCCTTCGTGTTCCATCGAAAATTCGATGGGGCCCATCAGAGGCGCCAGGGGGAGTTCTGGTGCAGGACGTACTGCTGGAATCGCCGACGGCGGCCGGCCCTCGGCGATCCGCTGTGACGCATCCCACAGTTGCTGTCTCACCCAGGGGCGCTCGCTCGTCGTGACGCGCCCCGCGGGCCGTGGGCTGACCTACCGCCCCCCGATCCGCCCCGCCGACACCACCACCCGTGCCAGTTCCGGGTGGCAGATGTCGCTGTGTTCGCCCACCACCTCCGCCGCGTCCACGCTCACGCATCCCGACGCCGGCAGTCCGTCGCGCAGGGCTCGCGACAGGGGCAGGACAGGGGTGTTCGGGACGGCCTGGATGCCGTCGTGGCCGATGGCCGTCCAGCGTCTGTCCGTGCCGAGCAGGGAATCGGCGTCCCTCGCCAGCCGGGAGGCCAGGGGGTAGAACACCCGGAGTGCGGTGTCGTGCCGCGAGTAGCAGGCCACCACCGGGCCGTCGACGCGGCCCTGCAGGTCGCGCAGCGCGCCGCCCCGGCCGGGTTCGTGCGGCAGGCGCGCTGCGAACGCGTAGTGCGAGAAGGCCCCTTGGAGCAGCGTCACCGACGCCACGTTCCGTGCCCCGGAGGGCATGCCGCGCAGCCCGTACGAGACGAGGCGGGCGCCGAAGCTGTGCCCGACGAGATGGAACCGCAGGCCCGGGGAGGAGCGGGCCACCTCGCCGAGCAGGGGGCCGAGGCCCCGCTCGCCGACCGTGCCGGCCCGCCGCTTCATCGTGTAGTACGTGGCCTGGCGCAGCGCCTCCTTGGCGCCCTTCCAGTACCGCGACAGCCGGTCGCCGAACGCCTCGCGCGGGGTCGGCACGCTCCCCGGCCCCGACGCCTCCTCCAGCGCGTCCGTGAACATCGCGCAGACCGCCACCGTGTCCGCGAGCAGGAAGTCGGGCACGTCCGGGCCGCCCTCGCCGAAGGCGTGCGCGCGGTGCGCCCCGTCCGTGTCCGTCAAACGCCGCAGCAGCTCCCCGAACTCGACGAACGCCGCCTCCTCGTCCGGCTGCTCCTCCAGCAGCGCGGCCAGCCGCCCGACCACCGCCTCCTTGCCCGGGTGCACGGCCGCCACGGACTCGAAGTCGGGGATCGGCTCGTCCGAGAACATCATCGACGGCCACACCACCCCCGCGTACCCCACCCGCGCCCCCGCCGCCCCCAGGGCGTCCGGGAACGGGGCGAAGAACGCCCCGTACAAGCGGTCCGCCACGGAAGGAGTGTTGTTCCACCCGTGGGCGAACATCACCACGTCCGTGACCCCTTGGGCGGCCAGGCCCGCGAGCGCCTCGCGCTGCCCCGCCGCCCCGTCGCCGTCCTTGTCGAAAGTGACCTTCCGGTACGGCTCCACACTCATCCCGGCCATGGCCTGCCCGTCCCTCCGCGTCGGGGAAACCCGTCGAGAAACCCCTGGGGTGACTCTTCCCGCGGCCAGCATCCTGCGCGCACGGCGGAACGGCCAGGTTCTCAGCGCAGGCGCGCCGCGGAGACTTCCGGGAAGTGCACCAGCAGGTCGTACGACGTGGCGAGCCGGACCGGCGCCTGGTTGCCCGCCCACGGGTACGCGGTACCGATCAGCCAGGCCGGGCGGTGCGTGTTCAGCCAGCTCCGCGCGGCGGGCGTCGTCGTGCGCAGGTCCAGGTAGAAGGGGCGCGGCGACACCCGGTCCAGTACCTCCGCACTGCTGTCCGCCGCCGGGAACCCGACGGTGAACCGCCGGATCGGTTCGCCCGGCGCCTCGGTGTCATGCGCGTTGAAGGAGCCCTTCCCGAAGGAGGCGCCCATGCTCACGTAGTCCCGGCCCAGCGCGTCGCGCAGGAAGGCGCCCTGGAGGCGCGGGTACTGGTCCGGCTTCGTCGTCTCGTAGCCGACATGGCCGTTGTGCGCGGACAGGAGGATCCGGTCGCCGGTCGCCCGCTGCCACCACACGGTGTTCTCGGCCATGATCCGGTCGCGGTAGAGCATCGCGTCGGCGATTCCCCCGGCCGTCGCCACATCGTGCGCCAGCTCGGTGCCGACCTGGGCGATCGCCCGCGCGTGCTGGACCATCCACGCGTGCTTCTCGCGGTCCCTGCCGGGCTTCTGCTCTTCGAGCAGGGCCAGCGCGCGGTTCACGTCCGCCGCCATCCGTCGCCGCTCCTCGACCGGCTTGGCCAGGTACGCGTTCATCCAGGCGTCGACCTCGCCGACCGGCCGCGAGGCCCGGTACAGCTCCTGGAAGCGCGGCAGCAGGCGAGGATACGTACGGGCCGTATAGTCCGTGACCGTGTCGAAGAGGTTCGCGCCCGCGTAACCCAGGTCGTTGCCCATGAACCGCACCTGGTGGTCCGGGTGGCGCAGATTGTGCTGCCGCATCCAGACGATCAGGTCGAGGTACTCCTCGGTGTTCCAGAAGCGGTACGCGTTCTGGAACTCGTCGGCCAGGATCCGCTCCGGGTCGCCCTTGCCGAACCGTACGTAGTCGTCGAGCAGCAGCCCCGTGGACCAGTTGGCCTCCAGGGCGAAGGTGGTGAAGCCCTTCTTCTCCACCAGGTGCTCGAAGATCCGGTGCTTGGTCTCGAAGAACTCGGCGGAGCTGTGCGTCGCCTCCCCGATCCCGAGGACCTTGGCCGAGCCGATCATCCGGTCCAGCGGACGCAGGTCGGCCAACGGGCGTGCGCTGTAGGCGAGTTCCCGGGCGGGGTCGGTGGTCGGAGTCTCCGTGCGGGCGGCCGGCGCGAGCGCCGCGAGGCAGAGCGTCACGACCGCTCCCACCAGCGGTAAGCGTCGTCGTACGGAAGAGGCGGAGGTGTGCGGACGTGTGATCGTGTTCATGGATCAAGCCTGTCGGCCGGGGCCCCGCCCCGGCCAACCTGCCAACACCCCGGCCCGTCGGGGGGTTTGCCTCACCGGCCACCGGCCACCGGCCTCTGGTCACCGGCCTCTGGTCACCGGTACAGCAGATACTCCCGCCGCACCGCACGGAACGCGGCCAGGTCCGCACCCCACGCACCCACCACCTCGTCCGTGTCCGCGCCCGCGTCGATCAGGGTGCGTACCCGGGTCGAGCCCGTCAGCTTGTCGATCCAGTTGTCCGGGCGCCAGGAGAAGCCGCTCCAGGCGCGCTTGGCGCTGACGAGGAGCCCGATCCCCGTCCGTACGGGGTCGAAGGCGACCCGGTCGTGCACCTGCACCTGCACGCCGCCGACCGTCTTCCCCTGGAACTTGGAGAAGGTCGGGGCGAAGTACGCCTCCCGGAACCGCACCCCGGGCAGCCCGAGCGCGTTCGCGGCCTCCGCCCACCGCCGGTCGATCCCCTCCGCGCCGAGCAGCTCGAACGGGCGGGTGGTGCCGCGCCCCTCGGAGAGGTTGGTGCCCTCGAAGAGGCAGGTGCCGGGGTACACGAGCGCGGTGTCGGGCGTCGGCATGTTCGGGCTCGGCGGCACCCACGGCAGCCCGGTCGCGTCGAAGAAGTCCGAGCGCTTCCATCCCGACATCCGTACGGTCTCCAGCGCCACCGGCCGGGCCAGGAACTCCCCGTTGAACAGCAGCGCCAGCTCCGCGACCGTCATCCCGTGCGCCTGCGCGATCGGCTCGCGCCCCACGAAGGTCGCGAACGCGCGGTCGAGGACCGGTCCGAGCGCGGCCCGCCCTGTGACCGGATTCGGCCGGTCCAGGACGACGAACCGTTTCCCCGCCAGCTCGGCCGCCACCATGCAGTCGTAGAGCGTCCAGATGTACGTGTAGAAACGGGCGCCGGCGTCCTGGATGTCGAAGACGACGGTGTCCACGCCCGACGCGGTGAAGACGTCCGCGAGCGGCTGACCGCTCTTCAGGTACGTGTCGTAGACGGGCAGCCCGGTCGCCGGGTCGTCGTACCGGCCCTCGGAGCCGCCGGCCTGCGCCGTGCCCCGGAAGCCGTGCTCGGGGCCGAAGACCGCCACCAGGTCCACCCGGTCGTCGGCGTGCATGACGTCGACGATGTGGCGGACGTCCGCCGTGATTCCGGTCGGGTTGGTGACGACGCCGACCCGCTGCCCGGCGAGCGCCCGGTATCCGTCGCCCGCCAGCCGGTCGAATCCGGTCCGGACCCGCTTCCCTCCCTCGTGCGCCGCCGCGGAAGGGGCGGTCACCGCGCCCACCCCGAGTGCGCCGCCGGCGGCCAGCAGGCTGCGTCTGGACGGTCTCGACAGGCTCGACAGGTTCATCCGGAAACCTCCTTGATCGCCTTCCCCGACATGGCCCCGCACGCTAGCGCGCCTGACCGCCCCAGGGAACGAGGCGTGTGCCGGGACTTTCGCCACCACATACCGACTGGTTAGTCTGCCCGTACTGTCGCAACGGAGAGGCGGGTCCCGATGAGTACGGTCGTGCAGGGTTCTGGAGTGGTCGTCACGGGCGCTGGGGGCGGGATCGGGGCCGCGCTGGCCCGCCGGTTCGCCGCCGAGGGCGCCCGGGTCGTCGTCAACGACCTCGACCCCGACCGCGCCAAGGCCGTCGCCGAGGAGATCGGCGCCACCGCCGTTCCGGGCGACGCCTCGGAGATCGTCGAGGAGGCCCGCGCGGCCCTCGGCGGCACCGTCGACGTGTGGTGCGCCAACGCCGGACTCGCCTCGGGCGGCGACGCCTTCGCCGACGAGGCCGTCTGGGCCGCCGCCTGGGACGTCAACGTCATGGCCCACGTCCGCGCGGCCCGCGCCCTGCTGCCCGACTGGCTGGAGCGCGGCAGCGGCCGCTTCGTCTCCACGGTGTCCGCCGCCGGGCTGCTCACCATGATCGGCGCCGCCCCGTACAGCGTCTCCAAGCACGGCGCGTACGCCTTCGCCGAATGGCTCTCCCTCACCTACCGCCACCGGGGCCTCAAGGTCCACGCGATCTGCCCGCAGGGCGTCCGTACGGACATGCTCACCGCCGCCGGATCGGCCGGCGAACTCGTCCTCGCCCCCACCGCGATCGAGCCCGAGGACGTCGCCGACCGCCTCTTCGACGCCATCGAGGCCGACCGCTTCCTGGTCCTCCCGCACCCCGAGGTCGCCGACTACTACCAGGCCCGCGCCACCGACCCGGAGCGGTGGCTCGGCAACATGAACCACATCCAGCGGAAGTGGGAAGGGGACCGCGCATGACCTCGACGGAGAGCGTGTCCGGGTCGGGGTCGGGGTCGGGTTCCGGGTCCCGGTCCGGGCCCGGGTCAGGGTCAGGGTCCGTGTCGGTTTACGCCGCCAAGCCCTGGCTCGCCCAGCTCAGCGAGGCCCAGCGCGGGCCGATATCCCCGCCGCCCACCCCGCTGCACGCCTTCCGTGCCGCCGCCGCCCGCGCCCCCGAGCACCCGGCCCTCGCCTACTTCGACGGCCGGCTCACCTACCGCGAGACCGACGCGCTCTCCGACTCGGTCGCCGGACACCTCGCCGCCCACGGCCTGGCCAAGGGCGACCGGGTCGCGATCATGCTCCAGAACAGCCCGCACTTCGTGCTCGCGCTGCTCGGCGCCTGGAAGGCCGGCGCGACCGTCGTCCCGCTCAACCCGATGTACAAGGCGGGCGAGGTCGGGCACGCCCTACGGGACTCCGGGGCGACCGCCCTGATCTGCTCCGACCGCGCCTGGGAGGGCTTCCTGCGGGAGACCGCCGCCGACACTTCCGTACGCATTGCTCTCACGGCCTGCGAACGCGAGCTCCAGACGCGCGACGACCCGCGCGTCCTCACCTTCGAGCAGGTGCCCACCGAGGTCGGCGACCTGCTCGCCGTCGCCCGCGCCGGACACCCCGCCCCCGAGGATCGCGAGCTCACCGGCGAGGACGTGGCCCTGATCAGCTACACCTCCGGCACCTCCGGCACCCCCAAGGGCGCCCTCAACCTCCACCGGGGCATCGCCTACAACGCCGAACGCCAGCGCACCGGCCACCCCGTCCCGCCGGGCGGCGGCTACTTCGCGCTCGCCCCGCTCTTCCACATCACCGGCCTCGTCTGCGAGCTGGCCGCCTGCTTCGCCAACGCCGGCACCCTCGTCCTCGCGTACCGCTTCGACGCCGGGGTCGTCCTCGACGCCTTCCTGGAACACCGCCCCGCCTTCACCGTCGGCCCCTCCACCGCCTTCATGGCGCTGGCCGCGCACCCCGGGGTCACCCGGGACCATTTCTCCTCGTTCCTGGTCATCGCCTCGGGCGGCGCGCCCGTCCCGCCCGCCCTGGTGGAGAAGTTCCGCGCCGGCTTCGGCCCGTACATCCGCAACGGCTACGGCCTCACCGAGTGCACCGCCCCCTGCGCCGCCGTACCGCCCGAGAAGGAGGCCCCGGTCGACCCGGCCTCCGGGACCCTGTCCGTGGGCGTCCCCGGCCCCGACACGGTCATCCGGATCCTGGACGAGGACGGTGCGGAGGTGCCGTTCGGCGAGAACGGCGAGATCGCCGTGCGCGCCCCGCAGGTCGTCCCCGGCTACTGGCGGCTCCCCGAGGCCACCGCCGCCGCCTTCCCCGAAGGGGAACTGCTGACCGGCGACATCGGCTTCATGGACGCGGACGGCTGGCTCTACGTCGTCGACCGCAAGAAGGACATGATCAACGCCTCCGGTTTCAAGGTCTGGCCCAGGGAGGTGGAGGACGTCCTCTACACCCACCCGGCCGTCCGCGAGGCCGCCGTCGTCGGCGTCCCGCACGACTACCGGGGCGAGACGGTGAAGGCGTACGTGAGCCTCCGCCCGGGGAGCGCCGTCGAGCCCGCCGAGCTGTCCGCGTACTGCGAGCAGCGGCTCGCCGCGTACAAGTACCCGCGCGAGGTCGAGATCCTGGCGGAGCTGCCCAAGACGACAAGTGGGAAGATCCTCAGGAGGGAACTCCGTTCCCACGAATAAGACCGACCAAACCAAGATCACGAGAGAAAGGCGGCGGCGCATGGCCAGGACGACGGACGGGAGCGGCACCCCCGTCCCCCAGAGGCTGCTGGCCGCCGCCACCCGGCTCTTCGCGGAGCAGGGCTACGACCGCACCTCCGTCCAGGAGATCGTGGAGGCGGCGGGCGTCACCAAGGGCGCGCTGTACCACTACTTCGGCTCCAAGGAGGACCTCCTCCAGGAGGTCTACTCCCGGGTCCTGCGGCTCCAGCAGGAGCGGCTCGACGCCTTCGCGGACGCCGACGCCCCGGTCGAGCAGCGGCTGCGCGACGCCGCCGCCGACGTCGTCGTGACCACGATCGAGAACCTCGACGACGCCTCGATCTTCTTCCGCTCGATGCACCACCTCAGCCCGGAGAAGAACAAGCAGGTACGGGCCGAGCGGCGGCGCTACCACGAGCGCTTCCGTGCCCTCATCGAGGAGGGACAGGAGGCCGGGGTCTTCTCGTCGGCGACCCCGGCGGACCTGGTGGTGGACTACCACTTCGGCTCCGTCCACCACCTGTCCACCTGGTACCGCCCGGACGGCCCGATGACGCCGCAGCAGGTCGCCGACCAGCTCGCCGACCTGCTGCTGCGCGCGCTCCGTCCCTGACCTACAGGTACTTCTTCAGCTCCCGCCGGGCCAACGACCGCTGGTGCACCTCGTCCGGCCCGTCCGCGAGCTTCAGCGTCCGCGCCCCGGCCCAGAGTTCGGCCAGCGGGAAGTCCTGCGACACCCCGCCCGCGCCGTGCACCTGTACGGCCTTGTCGATGATGTCGACCACCGCGCGCGGGGTCGCGATCTTGATGGCCTGGATCTCCGTGTGCGCGCCCCGGTTGCCGACGGTGTCCATCAGCCAGGCCGTCTTGAGCACGAGCAGCCGCAGCTGCTCGACGGTCACCCGGGAGTCCGCGATCCAGTTCTGCACCACGCCCTGCTGGGCGATCGCCTTGCCGAAGGCGGTACGGGAGACGGCCCGGCGGCACATCAGCTCGATCGCGCGCTCGGCCATGCCGATCAGCCGCATGCAGTGGTGGATCCGGCCGGGCCCGAGCCGGGCCTGCGCGATGGCGAAGCCGCCGCCCTCCTCGCCGATCAGGTTCGCCGCCGGGACGCGGACGTCGCGGAAGACGACCTCGGCGTGACCGCCGTGGGAGTGGTCCTCGTACCCGTACACCTGCATCGCCCGGCGCACCTCAAGGCCCGGGGTGTCGCGGGGCACCAGGATCATCGACTGCTGACGGCGGATGTCCGCGCCGTCGGGATCGGTCTTCCCCATCACGATGAAAATCTTGCAGTCCGGGTTCATCGCCCCGGAGATGTACCACTTGCGCCCATTGACGACGTAGTCTCCCCCACTCTCGGCTTCGCTCGAGCGGGAGGTGCCCCCACCCTCGCGCAGGATCCGCGTCTCGATGTTGGTCGCGTCCGAGGAGGCCACCTCGGGCTCCGTCATCGCGAACGCCGAGCGGATCTCCCCCGCCAGCAGCGGCTCCAGCCACTGCTTCTTCTGCGCCTCGTCGCCGAACTGGGCGAGCACCTCCATGTTCCCGGTGTCGGGCGCGGCGCAGTTGAGGGCGGTGGGGGCCAGCTGCGGGCTGCGGCCGGTGATCTCGGCGAGCGGCGCGTACTGGAGGTTGGTCAGACCCGCCCCGTGCTCGGCATCAGGGAGGAAGAGGTTCCACAGCCCCTGGCGGCGCGCCTCGGCCTTGAGGTCCTCCACGATCTGCGGCGTGTCCCACGGCGAGGCGAGCAGGGCCCGCTGCTCGTGGGCGGTCTCCTCGGCCGGGTAGACGTGCTCGTCCATGAAGGCGAGCAGCTTCTCCCGCAGCTCCTCGGTGCGCGCGTCGAATGCGAAGTCCATGGTGGATCAGCCTTCCTGGAGGGTGGTGAGGCCGTGCTCGATGAAGACGGGGACGAGTTCGCCGATGCGGTCGAAGCCGGCGCCGACGGTCTGGCCGAGGGTGTACCGGTAGTGGATGCCCTCCAGGATCACGGCGAGCTTGAACCAGGCGAAGGCCGTGTACCAGGAGATGGCGGAGGTGTCGCGGCCCGAGCGGGCGGCGTACCGCTCGATCAGCTCGGCGGGGTCCGGGTGCCCGGCGGCCGCGGCGGTGGTGGAGACGGGGGAGTGCGGGACGTCGAGCTTCGCGCTGTACATGGCGAGCAGGCCGAGGTCGGTCAGCGGGTCGCCGAGCGTGGACATCTCCCAGTCGAGGACCGCCTTGATCCGGTCGTCCTCGCCGATCAGGACGTTGTCCAGGCGGTAGTCGCCGTGCACGACGGTCGGGGCGGGGGAGGCCGGCAGCGAGCGGCCGAGCGCGGCGTGCAGCTCGTCGATGCCCGCGAGCTCCCGGTTGCGGGAGGCGTCGAGCTGCTTGCCCCAGCGGCGCAGCTGCCGGTCGAGGAAGCCCTCGGGCCGCCCGAAGTCGCCGAGTCCCACCGCCTCCGGGGCCACGGCGTGCAGCTCGACCAGCGTGTCGACCAGGCCGAGGACGGCCTCGCGGGTGCGCTCGGGGCCGAGCGGGGCGAGCTGTTCGGCGGAGCGGTACGGAGTTCCGGCGACGAACTCCATGACGTAGAACGGCGCCCCGAGGACGGAGTCGTCCTCGCAGAGGAGCACGGGCTCCGGGACCGGCACGGCCGTCGTGTGCAGGGCGCTGATCACCCGGTGCTCGCGCTTCATGTCGTGCGCGGTGGCGAGGACATGGCCGAGCGGGGGCCGGCGGACCACCCAGCGGTCGGTGCCGTCGGAGACGACGTAGGTCAGGTTGGACCGGCCGCCCTCGATCAGCTGGGCGTCGAGGGGACCGCGCACGAGTCCCGGCCGTTCCCGGTCGAGGAATCCGCGCAACTGCTCGGGGTCGAGACCTGGTGGCTGGGCTGAGCTCATCGTGCGTACCTCCGGGGACGGGGGACCGGTCGGCGTTCATGATGACCGACCAGTCGGTATGTCGTCCAGGGCGGGGTGGGGGTCGCGTGCGATCCGGTGCGGGAAAACGACGTCAGCGGTCTGGCCCCGGATCTGATCCATGAATAGAGTTCACATATGAATCCAGAGCTGCTTGTCGAGGGCGTCCGGCTGACCCCGATCCTGATCGAGGACCCACCGCTGCTCAACACCCAGGGGGTCCACCAGCCCCTCACGCCCCGCCTGATCGTCGAGGTGGTGACGCGGGGCGGGGCGACCGGCCTGGGGGAGACGTACGGCGACGGGAAGTATCTGGATCTCGCCCGGCCGCTGGCCGAGGCGCTCCCGGGCCACTCGGTCACGGACGTGAACGGCCTGTTCTCGCTGGCCGAGCGCGTGTGCGGCGACTCGCGGGCCGTCGACGAGCGGGTCGACGCGGGCGGACTGCGCGGGGTCCAGACCGCGGACAAGCTCCGCCTCTCCGTGGTCTCCGCCTTCGAGGTCGCCTGCCTGGACGCGCTCGGCAAGACCCTCGGCCTGCCCGTGCACGCCCTGCTCGGCGGCAAGGTCCGCGACTCCGTCGAGTACAGCGCGTACCTCTTCTACAAGCACGAGGGGACCGACGACTGGGGCGCTGCCCTCGACCCGGCGGGGATCGTCGAACAGGCCCGTCGCTTCGACCGGACGTACGGCTTCCGCTCCTTCAAGCTCAAGGGCGGCGTCTTCCCGCCCGCGGAGGAGATCGCCGCGATCCGCGCCCTCGCCGAGGAGTTCCCCGGCCGCCCGCTCCGGCTCGACCCCAACGGCGCCTGGTCCACGGAGACCTCGCTCGACGTGGCGCGCGAGCTGAAGGACGTACTGGAGTACCTGGAGGACCCGGCGACCGGCACCGACGCCATGGCCGAGGTCGCGGCCCGTACGGACGTGCCGCTCGCGACCAACATGTGCGTGACGACCTTCGAGGAGGTCCCCGAGGCCTTCGCCAAGGACGCGGTACGGATCGTCCTGTGCGACCACCACTACTGGGGCGGCCTGCACCGCACGCGCGAACTGGCCGCGCTCTGCCGCACGTACGGCGTCGGGCTCTCCATGCACTCCAACACCCACCTGGGCATCAGCCTCGCGGCCATGACCCAGGTGGCCGCTACCCTGCCCCAGCTGGACCACGCCTGCGACACCCACTACCCCTGGCAGACCGACGACGTCGTCACCGCCCGTCCCGAATTCCGGGACGGGCACCTCGCGGTCTCCGACGCGCCGGGCCTCGGTGTCGAGCTTGACCGCGACCGGCTCGCGGAGCTGCACCGCCGCTGGCTCGACGACGACGGCACCCACCGCGACCGCGACGACGCGGCGGCGATGCGGAGGCTGCGCCCCTAGGGGCTGGGGAGGGTGAGCGGCTGGGTCTTGTCCCCGGGCGCGGGCGCCGGCCGGTCCGGGTGGACCGCGACAAGGCGGGCGCCCTGCGCGAAGGTGCTCTCCCGGCCGAAGAACTGGTAGCCGGACTCGATGAGCTGGAGGATCTCGTGTCCCAGCATCACCTGGGGGCCGCCCTCGTCGGCCGCCCTGGTGCTCATCCAGAGCGGGCCGTCGCCCTGCTCCTCGATCTTCTGCCAGAAGTTGCCCGAGTTCAGCTGCCCACCGATCAGCATGCCTTCGATCTGCGGGCCCAGACTGGTGACGATCTTGAACACGGCGCGCTCCGCGATGCCGCCGTCCATGAAGGCGTAGTTGATGGGCACGGACCACTTAGTGGTGTTCAGCCGTCGGCCCATCCGCGCGTCCTCGGAGAGTCGGTCCCCGACCTGGGGCTTGCCCTGCTGGTGCTTGGCCCACTTGCCGGTGTCGTTCGTGCGGCCGACGATGAGCTTGCGCTTGGCGTTTCGCGCCGCCTCCTGGGAGCTCGCCATCGTCTCGGACCCGGTGGTGGTCAGGTCGGCACGGATGCTCGCGTCCAGGTCGGCCACGAGCTCCGCCTTGCTGCGCCCGTCGGGCTCGCCCACCAATGTGTCGATGCGCTGGAACGCGTCGCCGAGTTCCGACCTCGTCATGATCCACACCTTCGCGTACGGGTTCTGGCTCCAGGTGTCGTACTGGGCGATGTACTCGTCGAGGTAGCCCTCCACCTGGTCGACCAGCCGCCGCACCTCGTCATCGATCTTGCCCGGGTGCTGGGTCGCCACGCGCTGGACGTCGCCCGTCCCCTCGGAGACCGGCCCGGCCGGCGCGGCGGTGTCGCGGGCTTCCGGCGCCGGGCGGCTCATCATCCGGTGCGCGTTGGCCTCCGCCTCGCGCTCGAACTTGTCCGACGGGTCGCTGACGCGCAGCCCGTCACCCCGGTCCGTACCGGCCACCGTCCCCTTGCGCTGCTGCAGGACATGGGTCAGCTCGTGGGCGAGGGTGTGCTGGTCGATGCCGGACGGCCCCGCGACGATGTGGCTGCCGGAGGTGTAGGCCGAGGCGCCGAGCTCCGTGGCGGAGGCCCGGGCGGCGGAGTCGGTGTGGATGCGGACGTCGGAGAAGTCGGCCCCGAAGCGGGCCTCCATGTCGGCCCGGTTCCCGTCGTCGAGCGGCCGCCCGCTCCCGCTCAGGACCTTGTCCACGGCGGAGCGCTGCACCGCGGGCCGCTGGTCCTCCTCGTGGCCGCAGCCGGCGCCGTGCTGGTGCCGGTCCTGGGCGGCGCCGCCACGGCGCAGCATCTGGACCACGGCGGCGTTCCCGACCGAGCGCTGGAGGGCGAGCAGGGACTCGGCGGGCGCCACCGCCCGGGCCGGGGAGGTGCGGTCCGCCGAGGCGTCCCGCCTCTTCGTTGCTCGGCTGCTCGCGCGGTCGCGCATGGAGGTCCCTTCTGGCGCCGGTCGTCTGCACTCCCGGTATACCCGCACGGGTTGACGCCCCGCCAGGTACCGCAGGGCAGACTTACCCGCCCCTGGGGGCGGACCGCCGCGGCCCGAACGCCCCTCCGATCAGGCGTGGCAGGCCACCATCACGCCGCCGTTCATCGCCGCGACGTCCCCGAAGACGGTCACCAGGTCCAGCGGCGAGCCCTCCGGGAGGCCGCTCGACTCCGCGTACGCCCGGTGCAGATTGGCCACCAGGCGCTCGCTCTCCCGCCAGTCCGCGAACTCCCCGAGGTCCGCCCCGGCCGCCGTCTCCAGGGGCGTCGCGCCCTTGGCGTACCCCTCGCGGGCCAGTTCGGCCACCCAGCGCAGATACCGCTCCGTCGCGTCGTACGCCGACGGGTCCGTCACGCGCCCGTGCCCCGGCACCACCGTCGGCGCGTCCAGGGAGCGCAGCAGGTCGAGCGCGCGCAGCGAGCCGGCCAGCGACCCCATCGGCAGGAACGGCGTCCCGCCCTGGAAGATCAGATCCCCGGTGAACACCACGCCCCGCTCCGGGACATGGACGATCGAGTCGCCGGTCGTGTGCGCGGGGCCCGGGTGCAGAACCTGTACCTCCAGCTCGCCCACGTACAACGTCAGCCGCTCGCCGTACGTGAGCGAGGGCGGCGTCACCTCGATCGTGCCGAAGTCGGTCCGCGGCCACAGCAGATGGAGCTGCCGCCCGGCGGCGAGCTGCTCGGCGCGGCAGTTCTCGTGCCCGACGATCCGCGCCTCGGGCAGGAACACCCCGTTGCCGTAGGTGTGGTCGCCGTGGTGGTGGGTCGAGACGATCGTCCGGGGGAGCGACAGCCCCTCCGCGAGCACCGCCGCCCGCAGCAGCCGGGCGCGCCGCTCGGTGGCGGCCGTGTCCACGAGCAGGGCCTCGCGGGCGTCGCCCAGGAAACCGGCGTTGTTCAGACACCAGCCGCCGTCGGGCTGGACGAAGGCGTGCACGTCCGGCGCGAGCGCGACGACGTACGGATCGGTGACGTACGGATCGACGACGTAGGGATCGGCGACGGACAAGAAGCCCCCCGGACGGGAACGACGACGGAAACGACGACGGGAACGACGACGGGAACGACGAAAGAGCCCAACTGACAGGTGGCAGCCTGCCAGTCGGGCTCGGCCCGGGGAAAGCTCGGCGCTGGTCCGATCAGTGGTCGTCCCAGTGGTTGCCGTGCGCCGCGTGCCGGTGCCCGTCGTGCTCGTAGTCGATGTGGTCGCCGTGCGTGACGGCGGTGTGTCCGCAGCCCGGCCCGTGCGTGTGGTCGGGGTGGGTGTGCTGGACGTGGGCCGTGGGCTCGCACTCGTCCCAGTGCCCGTCGTGTTCGCGATGCAGATGCCCGTCGTGGGCGTAGTCGACGTGGTCCCGGTGTGTCACGGCGGTGTGCCCGCACGACGGCCCGTGGGTGTGTGCGTGGGCGGGGTGCTCTTCGTGGAGAACGGTCATGACATCGCCTCTGTGAGGGGGTGTGACCGTCCCAGGCTAGCCCTGAATGTCCGACTCATCCCGGTTCCAGCCCTGTGCGTCGGCGAACGCGTCCCCGTACTCCGCCGACCACCGCCCCAACGCCTCGATGGGCCCGAGCAGCGTGCGCCCCAGCCCCGTCAACGCGTACTCCACCCGGGGCGGCGACTCGTCGAACACGCACCGCTCCACCAGGGCGTACCCCTCGAGCCGGCGCAGCGTCTCGGTGAGCACCTTCGCGCTGATCCCGCCGATCCCGGCGCGCAGCTCACGCGGACGCCGGGGCCCGTCGGCGAGGGCGTACAGGACGACGCCGTTCCAGGTGTGCGCGAGCAGGTCGAAGCCGAGGCGGGCCCGGCAGTCGGCGAGCAGCCGGTCGTCCACCTCAGCCCACGCACCGTTCGGTAACCGAGGGCCCCTCTAGCGTCGTTCGCATCGCTCCAGACCATCACAGGGAGGCGCACATGCGCATCGGAATTCTCGGTACGGGTTCCATGGCCGAGGCACTCGGCGGACAGTGGGCCCGGGCCGGCCACGAGATCCTCGTCGGCGGCAGGAGCGCCGCCCGGGCCGAGGCGCTCGCCGGGCGGATCGGTGCCCGTGCGGGCACCCTCCGGGAAGCGGCCCGGTTCGGCGACGCGGCCCTGCTCGCGCTCCCGTACGACGCCGTGCTCGGCGTCCTCGCGGACGCCGGCCCGCTCCCGGACGACCGGGTCCTCATCGACTGCACGAACGCGATCGGCCCCGGTCTCGCCCTCACCACCGGCGAGGGCCCCGGCGCCGCCCGCCTGATCGCGGCGGCCACCGGCGCCCGCGTGGTGAAGGCCTTCAACCACGTCACGCCCGCGGTCTGGGCCCGTACCCCGCCCGTCTTCGCGGACGGACCGCTCACCGTCCCGCTCTGCGGCGACGACGAGCAGGCCCTGGCGCTCGTCGCCACCCTGGTGAAGGACATGGGGTGCGCCCCGCTCGTCACCGGACCGCTGCACCGCGCCGACCTCCTGGAATCGGCCACCGCCTTCCTCATCGGCCTCTGGCACGCCGGCCAGGACCCGCGGACCCTGCTGCCCCCGCCGGCGGCGCTGGGCGGCTGACCTCGCCGCGCCCGGACCCACACCGCCCGGACCCGCACCGCCCGGACAAACACCGCCCGGACCCACACCGCCCGGACCTGCCCGTACCCGCTCTCCCGGGGGAACCCCGCTTGCGGGGCGCGGAGGCCACCGTGATCGTTCGGGGTATGAAGGCGATCAGTTACAGCCGGTACGGCGGACCCGAGGTACTGGAGTACGGCGAGCGGCCCGACCCGAAGGTCGGCCCGGACGACGTCCTCGTGAAGGTACGGGCGGCCGCCGTGAACCCCGTCGACTGGAAGGCCCAGGCGGGCTACCTGGACGGGATGATCGACGCCGTCTTCCCGGTGATCCCGGGCTGGGACGTCTCGGGGGTCGTCGTCCAGCCCGGCGTCTCCGTCACCGAGTTCACCGTCGGTGACGAGGTCATGGGCTACGTCCGCGAGGACTTCCTCGCCCGTGGCACCTTCGCGGAGTACGTCGCCGCCCCCGTCCGTACGCTCGCCCGCAAGCCGCGCACCCTGGGCTTCGAGGAGTCCGCCGCGCTCCCGCTGGCCGGGCTCACCGCCTACCAGGTGCTCCACCAGGCCCTCGCCGTCCGCTCCGGCGACACGGTCCTGGTCCACGCGGCGGCCGGCGGTGTCGGCGCCATGGCCGTCCAGATCGCCCGTCACCTCGGCTGCCGGGTCATCGGCGCGGCGCGCGAGGCGGGCCAGGAGCGGATCAGGGAGCTGAGCGCCGAACCCGTCGTCTACGACGAGCACACCTTCGTCCAGCAGATCCGCGCGCTCGCGCCCGAGGGCGTGGACGCCGCCTTCGACACCCTCGGCGGGCCCTTCCTCAAGAGGACCGCGGACGTCCTGGCCCCCGAGGGTCGCCTCGCCTCCGTCGCGGACGGCGAGGTCCTCGCCCTGGGCGGCCGGTACTTCTGGGTCCGCCCCGACCCGGACGACCTCGCCGCGCTCGCCGGTCTGGTCGACGAGGGCGCGCTGTCGGTACGGGTCGCGCGGACGTTCCCCCTGGAGAAGGCGGCCGACGCCCAGCGGGCCAACCGCGAGGGCGGCCTCCAGGGCAAGGTCGTGGTCACGGTGGCCTGGCCGGACTGAAGCCGCCTTTCCGACGCCCTTACAGCACGACCGCCACCGCGAACCCCGCCAGCGCGACCGTGCACGCCGTCGCAAGGAGCGCGCCCCGGTGCGAGAGGGATCCCGGCCGCGCCGCGTCCAGGGCGTGGATCCGGCGGTGCGCCACCGCCAGGAAGCCGACCCAGACCAGTGCGATCAGCGCCGCACCCGCCACCCCCGCCGCCGTGATCTCGTCGCTGATCGCCGACTTCGCCGCGAGCACCGCGACGATCGTGCAGGTCAGCGTCGTACGCCGCCACGCGAGCCGGGTCCGTTCCGGCTGGAGCCCCGGATCCCTGGCCGGCGTCGCAGCCCCGGCGGCACCACCGGTCACCGGCCGGCCCAGCCGAAGAGGATGACCACCACCATCGCGAGCGCCACCACGGCCACCGCGAGGCTCAGCACGGTCGGGAACCGCGACACCGGCAGGTCCTCCCCGCGCCGCATCGCCCGCTCGCACCGCACCCAGTGGTTCACCGCCCGCAGCGCGCACAGCACGCCCGCGGCCAGCAGCGCGAGCGCGAGCCCGACCCGTACGCCCCAGCGCAGGTCCGGCAGGAACTGGTCGACGGCGAAACCGCCGCCGACCAGCGCGAGCGCGGTCCGGATCCAGGCGAGGAAGGTGCGCTCGTTGGCCAGCGAGAACCGGTAGTCCGGAGTCTCGCCCTCGTCCCGTATCCGCTGCGGCGCGAACCACAGCCGCAGACTCTGCACGAAGTCACTCACCTGGGCACCTTAACCGCGCGTCCCACCCGGGCACGTCACGCGGGCACCACCCCCGCGCCGGTCACCCGGTCCGTCACGTCTCCGCCGGTCACCCGGTCCGTCACGTCTCCGCCGGTCACCCGGTCCGTCACGTCTCCGCCGGTCACCCGCCGTGCGCGCGCAGCCGTTCGTACGCGGCCCGGCCGTCCGGCACCCACGCCCACTCGCCGAGCCGGGCGACCACCTCCGCCTCCGGCAGGAACGCGTGCCAGGCGACCTCCTCCACCTGCGGGCTCACCGGCAGCTCGCAGCGCACCTGGTATACCGCCGACCACCACTTCCCGGCCACGCCCCCGGAGTCGTACAGGAACCGGAACAGCGGTTCGGGGCGCGGCAGACCGGAGACCCCCAGCTCCTCCTCGGCCTCCCGCAGCGCCGCGTCGTCGTACGACTCGCCCGCGCCGACGACCCCGCCGACGAACATGTCGTACATCGACGGGTAGACCAGTTTCGTGGGCGTGCGCCGGTGCACGAAGATCCGGCCCTCGGCGTCCCGTACCTGGATGAACGTGCAGCGATGGATCAGGCCCCGCGCGTACACCTCGGCGCGCGGGGCCTGCCCGATGACCTCGTCGTGCTCGTCGACGACGTCGAGTACCTCATCAGCGGGGTTCGTGGCGGCGGGGTTCATGCCCCCATCCCATCCCATCACCGACCGACGACTCACTGACCCATGACGTACTTCACCGTCGGGCCGGTCGTCCAGCCGCCGTCCACGGCCAGCTCCGCGCCGGTCACGTACGAGGCCGCGTCCGACAGCAGGAAGGCCACCGCGCCCGCGATCTCGTGCGCCTCGCCGACCCGCCCCATCGGGGTGTTGGGGTACTTCCCCTCGCCCTTCTCGATGCCGACGCCGGCGGTCATCGGCGTGTACGTCATGCCCGGGTGGACCGAGTTGACGCGGATCCGCGCCGTGCCCAGCTCCACCGCGCCGATCTTCGTCAGACCGCGTACGCCCCACTTCGAGGCGCCGTACCCGGCGGTCAGGGCCAGGCCCATCAGACCCGCGGCCGAGGAGATGTTGACGATCGAGCCGCCGCCGGCCTCCTTCATCGCCGGAATGACGGCTTTCATGCCGATGAAGACACCGGTCAGGTTGATGTCGAGGACCCGGCGGAAGTTCTCGACGGACTCCGTCTCCAGGAACGCGCCGCTGGATATCCCGGCGTTGTTCACCAGGCCGTGCAGCCCGCCGAACTCGGCGACCGCGTACGCGACGGCCGCCGCCCACGCCTCCTCGGAGGTCACGTCGTGGTGGAGGAAGCGCGCCCGCTCGCCCAGCTCGGCCGCCGTCGCCTTCCCGTCCTCGTCGAGCACGTCGGTGATGACGACGTTCGCGCCGGCGGCGACGGCCTGCCGCGCGGCCGCCGCGCCCAGCCCGCGGGCGCCTCCGGTGATGAGGACGGTCTTGCCGGTGAGGTCGTGCAGGCGGGTGTTCTCGGTCATGAGAAGTCCTTTCGGATCGTGCGGATCGAGGGCGGCGGAGCCTGCAGCAGGGCCGTCGTGGTCTGGACGAGGTCGGCGAGGAAGAGCGCCTCACGTGTCAGCGGCTCGGTGCCGTCGAGGTACTGCCGGGCCCGGTCGGCCATGGCGGCGCCCACGACGGTGAGCGCCAGGTCGAGCCGTTCGAGCCGCAGCGGCTCGGGCAGGCCGGTCAGACAGGCCTCGATCCGCTCGATCAGCCGCCAGTACACGGTGCCGTCGAGAGTGGGATGCGGCGTGCGGGTGCGCACCCCGCTCTCGTGGCTGAGCTGGGCGGAGATCCGCAGACAGCGGCGACCGCGCTCGGTGCGCAGCTCGCTCGCCTCGGCGGCCACCAGGGCCCCGATGAGCTCGTGCGGCTCGTCGGGCGCCTCGGCGAGGAGCGGTCCGAGGACCTGCTCCGTACGCCCCTGGCGACCGGCCATCACCGCGTCGAGCAGGCCGGCGCGCGAACCGAAGTGGTACTGCACGGCCGACGGATTGCTCTGGCCCGCGAGGGCCACGATGTCGCGCAACTGGGCGCCGTCGACGCCCTGCGCCGCGAACACCTGCTCCGCCGCGCGGATCAGCTTCTCCCGGGTCTCGGGTCCCGACGTCCTCGCCATGTCAGCCATATTAATGCTCAGCATTAGAAAACGGGAGGGGCGAAAAAAGATCCGGGCACGGGTCCGGACTGTTGACTCGATACATCCGTGTATCCAAGATTCGGTCCATGTCGTACGACGCTGATGTGATCGTGGTCGGAGCCGGCCTCGCCGGCCTGGTGGCCACCGCCGAACTCGTGGACGCCGGGCGGAGCGTCATCCTGCTCGACCAGGAGCCCGAACAGTCCCTGGGCGGCCAGGCCCACTGGTCCTTCGGCGGGCTGTTCCTCGTCGACTCGCCCGAGCAGCGCCGGATGCGGATCAAGGACAGCCACGAGCTGGCCCTCCAGGACTGGCTCGGCACGGCCGGCTTCGACCGCGCGGAGGACCACTGGCCGAGGAAGTGGGCCGAGGCGTACGTCGACTTCGCGGCGGGTGAGAAGCGGTCCTGGCTGCACGCGCGCGGGGTGCGGTTCTTCCCCGTCGTGGGCTGGGCCGAGCGCGGCGGCTACGACGCGAACGGGCACGGCAACTCGGTGCCCCGCTTCCACATCACCTGGGGTACGGGCCCCGGCCTCGTCGCCCCCTTCGAGCGCCGGGTCCGCGAGGGCGCGGACCAGGGCCTCGTCCGCTTCGGCTTCCGCCACCGGGTGACCGCCCTCGGCCGGACGGGCGGAGCCGTCGACACCGTCAGCGGCGAGATCCTGGAACCGTCCACCGCCGAGCGCGGCACCGCGAGCGGCCGGGAGGCCACCGGCACCTTCGAGCTCCGCGCCCAGGCGGTGATCGTCACCTCGGGCGGCATCGGCGGCAACCACGACCTCGTCCGCGAACAGTGGCCCGACCGGCTCGGCACCCCGCCCGCGAAGCTGCTCTCCGGGGTCCCCGCCCATGTCGACGGACTGATGCTCGGCATCGCGGAGAAGGCCGGCGCCCACCACATCAACCGCGACCGGATGTGGCACTACACCGAGGGCATCGAGAACTGGAACCCGATCTGGGCCAAGCACGGCATCCGCATCCTGCCCGGCCCGTCCTCGCTCTGGCTGGACGCGCGCGGCCGCCGGCTGCCCGTCCCGCTCTTCCCCGGCTTCGACACCCTCGGCACGCTCGAACACATCACGCGGACCGGGTACGACCACACCTGGTTCGTCCTCGACCAGCGCATCATCGGCAAGGAGTTCGCCCTCTCGGGCTCCGAACAGAACCCCGACCTCACCGGCAAGTCGATCCGGGACGTCATCGGGCGGGCCCGCGCGGACGTACCGGGCCCGGTGAAGGCGTTCATGGACAACGGCGTCGACTTCGTCGTGGAGAACGACCTGACCGCCCTCGTCCGGGGCATGAACGCGCTCACCGACGAGCCGCTGATCGACGAGGCCGAGCTGCGCCGCGAGATCACCGCCCGGGACCGCGAGATCGCCAACCCCTTCACCAAGGACCTCCAGGTCACGGCGATCCGGGGGGCCCGCAGGTACCTGGGCGACAAGCTGATCCGTACGGCGTCCCCGCACCGGATCCTGGATCCCAAGGCCGGTCCGCTGATCGCCGTACGCCTGAACATCCTCACCCGTAAGTCGCTCGGCGGCCTGGAGACGGACCTGTCGTCGCGGGTGCTGCAGGAGGGCGGCGAGGTACTGGAGGGGCTGTACGCGGCGGGCGAGGCGGCCGGCTTCGGCGGCGGAGGCGTCCACGGCTACCGCTCCCTGGAGGGCACCTTCCTCGGCGGCTGCATCTTCTCGGGCCGCGCGGCGGGGCGGGCGGCGGCGCGGGCGGTGGGCTGACGCTCGGGCCCGAGCGGCGCGTGGGGCCTGTCCGGCGTGTGGCACGGCTCACGCGCGCAGCCCTTCGTGGCGCGGGCCGCCGCCAACTCACCATGAGGGCATGGACATCGGCATCGCACTGCCCCAGTACGGCACGCACGCCCGCCCCGAGACGATCGCCGGCTTCGCCCGGGACGCCGAGGAGGCGGGCTTCGACTCCTTCTGGGTGGGGGACCGTTCGCTCGCCCCGGTCGCGCCCAGCGACATCTATCCGGGGTTCACGCCCGAGAACCCGTACCCCGAGGAGTACCGGACCTTCCTCGACCCGCTCACCGTCCTGACCGTCGCCGCCACCGCCACCACGCGGGCCCGCCTCGGCATGTCCACCCTCAACGCCCCCTGGTATCCGCCCCTGTTGCTCGCCCGCAGTCTCACCTCCCTCGACCGGCTGAGCGGCGGCCGGCTCGACGTCGGCCTCGGGATCGGCTGGCTCCGGGACGAGTACACGGCCGTCAACGCCGAGTTCGGGCGGCGCGGCGCACGGCTCGACGAGATACTCGACATCCTCGGGGGCATCTGGACCGAGGAGGAGTTCGGGCACGAGGGCCCGCACTGGACGATCCCGCGCGCGTACGTCGGACTGCGCCCCGCCCAGCCCGCCGGACCCCCGGTGTACCTCGGCGGCTTCGGACCGGCCGCGCTCCGCCGGGTCGGCCGGCGCGCCGCCGGGTGGGTCGGCGCCGTCCTGCCGCCGGAGGCCGCCGCCGGCCTGTGGGAGACCGCCCGCCGGGCCGCCGGCGAGGCGGGCCGGGACCCCGACACGCTGCGCCGCCACATCCGCTACAACGCCACCCCGGACATGACGGCCGACGGCATCGCGACCGTCCTCGCGGGCGTCCGGAAGACCGGCGCGGACTCCTGCTTCGTCGACTTCCAGCGGGCCACCCGCGAGCCCGACGAGGCGCTGGAACTGGGCCGGAACGTACTGGACCGGGTCCGGAAAGCCTGAGCGGCGTCCGGACCCGGTCCGATCGGTGCGGGTGAGTCGGCTACAACACCAGCGACAACAGCAGGACGAAGCCGATGCCGACGACCGAGATGATCGTCTCCATCACCGACCAGGTCTTGATCGTCTGGCCGACGTTCATCCCGAAGTACTCCTTCACCAGCCAGAAACCGGCATCGTTCACATGGCTGAAGAAGAGCGAGCCGGCACCGATCGCGAGCACGAGCAGCGCGGTCTCACTCGTCCCCATTCCCTCGGCGAGCGGGGCCACGAGCCCGGCCGCCGAGATCGTCGCGACCGTCGCGGAGCCGGTCGCGAGCCGGATCGCCACCGCGATCAGCCAGGCGAGGAGCAGCGCCGGGATCGACCAGTTCTTGGAGAGGTCCAGGATCATCTGGCCCACGCCGACGTCGATCAGAGTCTGCTTGAAGCCACCGCCCGCGCCGACGATCAGCAGGATGCCCGCGATCGGGGCGAGGGACTTCTCGACGGTGGTGGAGAGCCGCTGCTTGGTGAAGCCGGCCGCGCGGCCCAGCGTGAACAGGCCCACGAGCACGGCCGCGAGCAGCGCGATGAGCGGCGAGCCGATGACGTCGGTGACCTTCTGCAGCGCGTTGTCGGGGTTGTCCACGACGATGTCGACCAGCGCCTTGACCAGCATCAGGACGACGGGCAGCAGCACGGTCGCGACGGTGGCGCCGAAGCCGGGGCGCTTCTCCAGGTCCTCGGAGGGGCGCGAGGGGATCATGTTCTCGGGGGCGGGGATGTCGACCCAGCGGGCCGCGTAGCGGGAGAACAGCGGACCGGCGATGATCACGGTCGGGATGGCGACCAGGACGCCGAGGGCGAGCGTGACGCCGAGGTTGGCGCCGAGCGCGTCGATCGCGACCAGCGGGCCGGGGTGCGGCGGGATGAGCCCGTGCATCACCGACAGACCGGCCAGGGCGGGGATGCCGATCCGCATCAGCGAGTAGTTGCCGCGCTTGGCGACCAGCAGGACCACCGGGATCAGCAGCACGATGCCGACCTCGAAGAAGAGCGGCAGCCCGATGACGGAGGCGATCAGCACCATCGCCCACGGCATGGCCCGCCCGCCCGCCCGTCGCCCGCCGCCACCCTTCTGCGGAAGGGCCTGCGGCCCTGCCCCTCCGAATTTGGCGAGGATCGTGTCGACGATCTGGTCCGCGCCGCCGGAGTCGGCGAGCAGTTTGCCGAGGATCGCGCCGAGCGCGATCAGCACACCCACACCCGCGACGGTCTTGCCGAGACCGGTGGTGAAGGAGTCGATGGTCGCTCCGAGCGGCGCACCGGCGAAGGCGCCCAGCGCGAGCGAGCCGATGGTCAGGGCCAGGAAGGCGTGCAGCTTGAACTTGGTGATGAGCAGGACGATGACGGCTATGCCAGCGAGGACGGCGATGCCGAGCTGGGCGTTGCCGGCCGAGGTGATCGGCTCGACGGCGTCCGCTGCCAGCATCTCGACGCTGAGACTGGTCACGGTGGTTCCTTAGGGGACGGGGTGGGGGCAGGAGAGGTCACGCCGAGCAGGCCGGCGTACGCGACCGACGGGATCGACGTACGGGGGTCACGTCGAGGGGGTCGACGTACGGGGGTGACGCCGACGGGATCGGCGTACGGCGGAGATCAGTCGACGAGTCGACGCAGCGCGGTGACCGCCCGCGCGGCGATCTCCTCGGGCGAGCCGGAGACGTCGACCGCGACACCGGCCTCGTCCTCGCCGAGCCGCTCCAGCGTGGCGAACTGCGAATCGAGCAGCGCCGCCGGCATGAAGTGCCCCTTGCGCTCGGCCATCCGCCCCTCGATCAGCTCGCGGGAGCCGGTCAGGTGGAGGAAGACCACGCCGGGTGCGGCCGCCCGCAGCCGGTCCCGGTAGGTCCGCTTGAGCGCGGAGCTGCTCACCACCCCGCCGAGCCCTTCCCGGCCGTGCGCCCAGCGCCCGATCGCGTCGAGCCAGGGGCCGCGGTCGGCGTCGTCCAACGGCACGCCGGCCGACATCTTGGCGACGTTCGCCGCCGGGTGGAAGTCGTCGCCCTCGGCATAGGGGACGCCGAGCGCGGCCGCGACCAGCGGTCCGATGGTCGTCTTGCCGGTGCCGGCGACGCCCATCACGACGACGACCCGGGGGACCGTCGGGGAGGTGGTGCTCATGGGTGGTGCCTCGCTGTCTTCTTCGACATCGATCCGTCGCGCTCATGAAACCCATTGGGTACGACGTATTCAAGAGGCTGTGACATTAAAGTCATACTTTTTGTTCCCGATCTTGGTCGCCGCGTAGGCTGACCCCCATGACGACACCGGCCCAGGGGCTTCATTCGCGCGTCCTCGCCACCCTGGGTCTCGCGATCACCGCGGGGGAGTACCCGCCCGGCAGCGTGCTCCGCACCGACGAGCTCGCCCAGCGCTTCGACGTCTCCCGCACCGTGGTCCGCGAGGTCGTCCGCGTCCTGGAGTCCATGCACCTGGTCGAGTCCCGCCGCCGCGTCGGCGTGATCGTCCTGCCGACCGAGCAGTGGAACGTGTACGACCCCCAGGTCATCCGCTGGCGCCTGGCCGGCGCCGACCGCCCCCGCCAGCTGCGCTCCCTGACCGTGCTCCGCTCGGCGGTCGAGCCGGTCGCCGCCGGCCTCGCCGCCACCCACGCCACCCCCGAGCAGTGCCGCGAGCTCACCGAGCAGGCCCTCGGCATGGTCGCCACCTCGCGCGGCCGGCAGCTGGAGGCCTACCTCGTCCACGACATCGCCTTCCACCGGGTCGTCCTCAACGCCTCCGGCAACGAGATGTTCGCCCGGCTCGGTGACGTCGTCGCCGAGGTGCTCACCGGCCGCACGCACCACCAGGTCATGTTCGAGGACCCCGACCCGGCCGCCGTCACCCTCCACGTCCAGGTCGCCGAGGCCGTACGGGAGCGGGACGCGGTCCGCGCCGAGGAGCTGACCCGCCAGATCGCGGTCGGCGCGCTCAAGGAACTGGACGTTCTCGCACCGTAAATCCTGCCGATCCAAGGTGTTCGCCCGGTAGGAACCTCAGAATTAGCTCAAATATGGGCGAGCAGTGACATTGGCCACTGCCGAATTCCCGCCTTGCCGTGACGATGTGCGCTGGCCCTGAGAGCCGTGGACGACCTCCACGCGCGCGTGGCCGGGTACCGCACAGCCCCTCCCCCTCACGAAGGCGAACAACTCCATGAGTGACCGCACCCTCCCTGCGGCCGACACGCTGTCCGCCACGCCACCGGCGACCGGAGCGTCCCCCCACGTCGACGCCGGTGACGCCGGGTACCGCAAGGACCTGAAGTCCCGCCACATCAACATGATCGCCATCGGCGGCGCGATCGGCACCGGCCTCTTCCTCGGCGCCGGTGGCCGCATGGCCAACGCGGGACCGTCCCTCTTCATCGCGTACGCCGTCTGCGGTGTCTTCGCCTTCTTCGTGGTGCGGGCCCTCGGCGAGCTGGTCCTCTACCGCCCCTCCTCCGGAGCCTTCGTCTCCTACGCCCGTGAGTTCATGGGCGAGAAGGGCGCCTACACGGCCGGCTGGCTCTACTTCCTCAACTGGTCGACCACCGCCATCGCCGACATCACCGCGGCCGCGACCTACGCCCACTTCTGGGCCATGTTCAGCGACGTCCCGCAGTGGATCCTCGCCCTCATCGCCCTCGCGGTCGTCCTCGCCGCCAACCTCATCTCGGTGAAGTACTTCGGCGAGATGGAGTTCTGGTTCGCGATCATCAAGGTCGGCGCCCTCGTCGCCTTCATGCTCATCGGCATCTTCCTGGTCGTGACCTCGCACGACATCGGCGGCCACACCCCGGGCCTGTCCACCATCACGGACAACGGCGGCGTCTTCCCCACCGGCGTCATGCCGATGCTGCTGCTGATCCAGGGCGTCGTCTTCGCCTACGCCTCCGTCGAGCTGTGCGGCGTCGCCGCCGGTGAGACCGAGAACCCCGAGAAGATCATGCCGCGCGCGATCAACTCGATCATGTGGCGCGTGGGCCTCTTCTACGTCGGTTCCGTCGTCCTCCTCGCGCTCCTCCTGCCGTACACCGCGTACTCCGGCGACCAGAGCCCCTTCGTCACGGTCTTCGACAAGCTGGGCATCCCCGGCGCCGCCGGCGTGATGAACCTGGTCGTCCTGACGGCCGCGCTCTCCAGCCTGAACTCGGGCCTGTACTCCACCGGCCGGATCCTGCGCTCCATGTCGCTGTCGGGCTCCGCGCCCAAGTTCACCGGTGTCATGAACAAGGGCGGCGTCCCCTACGGCGGCATCCTGCTCACCGCCGCCTTCGGTGTCCTGGGCGTCGGCCTGAACTACCTGATGCCCGGCGAGGCCTTCGAGCTCGTGCTGAACTTCGCCTCCATCGGCATCATCGGCACCTGGGCCATGATCATGGTCTGCTCGCTGCTGTTCGTGAACCGTTCCAAGGACGGGCGGGTCACCCGCCCCGGCTACCAGCTGCCCTGGGCCCCGTACACCCAGATCGTCACCCTGGTCTTCCTCGGCTCGGTCCTGGTCCTGATGTGGATGGACGGCGGCATCAGCCGCACCACCGTGAACTCCCTCCCGCTGATCGGGCTCGCGCTCGTCGGCGGCTGGTTCCTGGTCCGCAAGCGGGTCCGCACGACGGCGGCGGCCCTCAAGGACTGACGTACCCCCCACGGGAGCGTGAGACCCCCGCAGGCGGCGGCCTGCGGGGGTCTCACGCTGTCCGCGTACGCGGCCTCAGTCCAGCCCGCCGAGTCGCAGCCCGCTCTCGAACCGCAGCGGCACCCCCGTGACCGGGTCGGTGAACTCCAGCACCCGCGCGAGCAGTTGCAGCGGCCGCGTGTAGTCCTCGGGCCCGTCCTCGCGGACCACCGGATAGACCGGATCATGCAGGATCGGCAGCCCCAGGGCGTTCATGTGCACCCGCAGCTGATGGGTGCGCCCGGTCGCCGGCAGCAGCCGGTACCGCCCGAGCCCGCCGCGCCGCTCGACCAGCTCGATCCGGCTCTCGCTGTTCGGCTCGCCCGGCTCCTCCCGCGCGGCGATCACCCCGCGCTCCTTCACGATCCGGCTCCGTACGGTCACCGGCAGCGCGACGGCCGGGTCGTACGCCGCCACGGCCTCGTACTCCTTGCCGACCAGCCGGTCCCGGAGCAGCGTCTGGTACGCCCCCCGATCCCCGGGCCGCACCACGAACAGCACGAGCCCGGCCGTCAGCCGGTCCAGCCGGTGCGCGGGCTGCAGCTCCGGCACCCCGAGCTCCCGCCGCAGCCGGGCGAGCGCCGTCTCGGTCACATGCCGTCCGCGCGGCATCGTCGCCAGGAAGTGCGGCTTGTCGACGACCACGATCCGCTCGTCCCGGTACACCACCCCGACCTCGAAGGGCACCCGCTCCTCGACCGGAAAGTCCCGGTGGAACCAGAGGTACGTCCCCGCGACGTACGGCGCGTCCTCCGTGACGGGCCCGTCCACCCCGACGAACCGCCCGTCCCGCACCATCTCCGCGACTCGCGCGTCCCCGACGGCGCCCCCGTACCGGGCCCGCAGATACTCCCCGACGGTCGCCCACCCCGCCCCGGAGTCCTCGGGCAGCCGCACCCGTACGGGATCGATTCCCTCCCGCTGCGCGAGCGGCGCGGCCGGCCCCTTCGTTCTGCGTCTCACCGGTCCCACCGATCCGTCACGCCATGTCCGTAAAACAAGAAAGACCCCACATGATGTGGGGTCCTTCGCTGGTGTCCGAGGGGGGACTTGAACCCCCACGCCCGATAAAGGGCACTAGCACCTCAAGCTAGCGCGTCTGCCATTCCGCCACCCGGACAAGGTGTCTGTCTTTCCGGCCGCTCGGCCGTTCCGACGTGGAAAACCATAGCAAACATTGGGGGTGGCCGATCACCACCCCCGGTCCGGCCGGAACCGTGTGACGGGCGCATGTCGGCCGGTGGCCGCCCTTGGGTCCCGGGGGTCGGGCGCGCGAGGATGGGGGCGTCCACCAGCAAGCACGTGGGGCACGTAGTGGGAGGAAGCAGCGTGAGCGAGTCGAACACGGCCCGGAGCGTCACCGGGGAGAGCGAGGTCGTCGACCTCTGTCGTGACCTCATCCGCATCGACACCAGCAACTACGGCGACCACTCGGGTCCGGGCGAGCGGGCGGCGGCGGAGTACGTCGCCGAGAAGCTCGCGGAGGTCGGCCTCGAGCCGAAGATCATCGAGTCGCACAAGGGGCGGGCCTCCACCGTCGCCCGTATCGAGGGCGAGGACCCGTCCAAGCCCGCCCTCCTCATCCACGGCCACACCGACGTCGTGCCGGCCAACGCCGAGGACTGGACCCACCACCCCTTCTCCGGCGAGGTCGCCGACGGCTGCGTCTGGGGCCGGGGCGCGGTCGACATGAAGGACATGGACGCGATGACCCTCGCGGTCGTACGGGACCGGATGCGCAGCGGCCGCAAGCCCCCGCGCGACATCGTCCTGGCGTTCCTCGCCGACGAGGAGGCGGGCGGCACCTACGGGGCCCGGCACCTGGTCGACCACCACCGGGACCTCTTCGACGGGGTGACCGAGGCGATCGGCGAGGTCGGCGGCTTCTCCTTCACCGTCAACGAGAACCTGCGGCTCTATCTGGTCGAGACGGCGCAGAAGGGCATGCACTGGATGCGGCTGACCGTCGAGGGCACGGCCGGCCACGGCTCGATGACCAACAACGACAACGCCATCACGGAGCTCTGCGAGGCCGTGGGCCGCCTCGGCCGCCACCAGTGGCCGGTCAGGGTCACCAAGACCGTACGGTCGTTCCTGGACGAACTCTCCGACGCGCTGGGCACCCCGCTCGACCCCGAGGACATGGAGGCGACCCTCGCCAAGCTCGGCGGCATCGCCAAGATGGTCGGCGCGACCCTGCGGAACTCCGCCGCCCCGACCATGCTCGGCGCCGGCTACAAGGTGAACGTCATCCCCGGCCAGGCCACCGCGCACGTCGACGGCCGCTTCCTGCCCGGTTACGAGGAGGAGTTCCTCGCCGACCTCGACCGGATCCTCGGCCCCCGGGTCAAGCGCGAGGACGTGCACGGCGACAAGGCCCTGGAGACCAGCTTCGACGGCTCCCTCGTGGACGCGATGCAGCTGGCCCTGCAGGCCGAGGACCCGATCGCCCGGGCCGTGCCGTACATGCTCTCCGGCGGCACCGACGCCAAGTCCTTCGACGACCTCGGCATTCGCTGCTTCGGCTTCGCGCCGCTCCAGCTGCCGCCGGAGCTGGACTTCGCCGGGATGTTCCACGGCGTGGACGAGCGGGTGCCGGTGGACGGGCTGAAGTTCGGCGTCCGCGTGCTCGATCGATTCATCGACGCCTCCTGAGCGGAGTTCTCGATCACTCGTTTCCGATAATCGGCCACGTGTACGCCTATGACCGGAAAGAGTGAATGCGCTCATAGGCTCGTAGCCCCATTGCATCCCCCTCGTTACAGGTGGTGCGGTCCGCGGCTGGGACCGCATTGCCAACAAGGAGGAATAATGATCAAGAAGGTCGTCGCTGCTGCGGCTGCCACTGGCGGTCTCGTTCTCGCGGGTGCGGGCATGGCCGTTGCCGACTCGGGTGCGCAGGGTGCCGCCATCGGTTCCCCCGGCGTGCTCTCGGGCAACGTCGTCCAGGTGCCGGTCCACGTCCCGGTGAACCTGTGCGGCAACACGGTCTCCGTGATCGGGCTGCTGAACCCCGCCTTCGGCAACACCTGCGTCAACGCCTGACGTTGTGCCTCGACCCGTTAAGGGTCTGAGCCAGGCCGGCCCCGGAGTGCGTGCCATGCACTCCGGGGCCGGTGGGCATTCGGCCCCGGGCGGCGCGCCCGGTGGCCCTCTTCTGGAGCCAGAAGGCAGAAGCCGAGAAGGCAGGGAACAAGCTATGCGACAGGTCACGCGTAAGGGCCTGATCACCTTTGCGGCCGCGGGCGGCGTCATCGCCCTCGGCGGTGGTTATGCGAATGCCGATTCGGGAGCGAACGGCACGGCCTCGAATTCCCCGGGCGTAGCGTCCGGCAATTCCGTCCAGGTCCCGGTGCACGCGCCGGTGAACGTCTGCGGAAACACCGTCAACGTCGTCGGGTTGCTCAACCCGGCGTTCGGCAACAAGTGCGCCAACGTCTCCAAGCCCGGCACCGGCAAGCACCGCGGCTCCTCGGCCGAGGGCGGCACCGGCAACTCCCCGGGCGTCGGCTCCGGGAACAACGTCCAGGTGCCGGTCGACGTCCCCGTGAACGCCTGCGGGAACAGCGTCTCGGTCGTCGGCGCCATCAACCCGGCGTTCGGCAACGAGTGCGGCAACGGAATCGAGCCGACGCACCCCGGGAATCCGGGCAACCCGGGGAATCCCGGCGAGCCGGGCAACCCCGGGAATCCCGGTAACCCGGGTAACCCGGGGAATCCGGGCAACCCTGGAAACCCGGGGAATCCGGGTGAGCCGGGGAACCCCGGCAACCCCGGCAACCCCGGCAACCCTGGCACGCCCGGTAACCCCGGCACCCCTGGCAACCCGAGTGACTCCGGGGAGCACGGTGGGCCCGGGACGCCGAACGGCCCGAACACGCCCGGTACGCACACGATCACGCAGCCCGAGGCGACCGAGGAGCTGGCCCAGACCGGTGCCGGTGAGCTCGGAATGGCCGTCTCGGCCGGTGCCGGTCTGCTGCTCGCCGGCTCGGTGCTCTACCGCCGCGCCCGCCGGACCGCGTAGGGCCGGTCAGGACCGCGTAGGACCGCCCGGAACGGTCGGGCGACGCAGAGGGGCCCCGCACCGCGGGGCCCCTTCTCATGTCACCAGGTGGCGCGGACCTGACGGATGATGCGCCGGCGCAGCCGCACCCTGCGGCTGCCGTCCCGGTGCAGGCTCAGGCGGTCCAACTCCCAGTGCCCGTACTCGGCATGGTCGGTCAGAAGCCGCGTCGCCTCCTTGCGGGAGACGCCGCGCGGCACGTACACGTCGACAAATTCGTATTCCGGCATCGCATCTATTGTGCGGGCACAGGCCCGGTACGGATAGCGTGCGTCCCATGTCTGATGCTGCGCAGCCCACCGCTGCCGAGGTACGTGCCGCCGCCGAGGCGGTCAAAGCCGCACTGGACCGTCACCTCGAGGCGGTCGAACGTCGTTCGGGGGACGACGACCCGGCCGTCTACGAAGCCTTCAACGCCCTCGCCGCGGCGGCCGAGGCCTACGACGAGCGGCTCTACGACCGGTACGACGAGGTCACCCCCTTCGAGATCCCGGGCGCCGACGACTCGCTCCCGCCCTACGCCGGACCGGAGGAGCCGCACGCCCTCAGTGTGCTGATCCGCCGCGACTACGCCGTCGTGGAACCGCAGCGGCTGGTGGCCCAGGCCCAGCGCATCGCCGACCTGGAGAACGACGAGGAGGGTTCGGACGCGGCCCCCGCCGTCGGTGGCAGCACGCACGCCGCGCTCGGCGTGCTCTTCGGTGAGTACGAACCGGACGAAATCGCCTCACGGCACAAGGAGTTCGGCCTTGAGGAGGGCGACTCCACGCTCTGGGTCTCGGCCGCGGAGGAGCTGCCGGAGCCGGGGGAGTGGCTGAACGCCCCCTTCGAGCAGGCCGATCCGGAGCGCATCGTCTGCCGGTTCGACGTCAGCGCCGTCTTCGACGACGAGCTGGACGACGACCTGGAGGAGCAAGACGCCTGAGCGGTACGGCGGAGGGCGGGGCACCCGATGGTGTCCCGCCCTCCGCCGTACCCAGCACCGTCGCCCCGGGCCGCGTCAGTCCTCTTCGGCGGCGAGCAGGGCCTCCAGGAGCGGCCTCAGTCGGGTCGTACGCTCCTGGGACACCCCCTCGGCCACCGCACGGGGCAGCGCCTGGTCCACCCCGTGGACGACCGAGAGGTGACGCTCGCCCCGGCCGAAGGCCGTGTACACCCAGGCCCGGCTCAGCCCCTGGGCCGCGTCGCCCGGCAGCACCACGACCGCGGCCGGCCAGCGCATCCCGGCCGCCTGGTGCGCCGTGAGCGCCCAGCCGTGCCGCAGCGCGGACTCCACCCGCTCCTTCGGTACGACGAGCGGCTCGCCGGCGCACTCCAGGCGCAGGCCGTCCGCGTCCGCCCCCACGACCGTCCCGGTCACCGTCCGCCCCGGAGCCGGCACGTACGTCACCCGGTCACCCGGGTCGAAGCCGCCGAAGCGGCCGGGGCCGGGGTTGAGCCGCTGCTTCAGCGCCGCGTTCAGCGCGCGGGTGCCCGCGGAGCCGCCGTGTCCGACCGTGATCACCTGCGTCTGCTCGGCCGGCACGTCGATGGCCCGGGGGATCGAGTCGGCGACGAGCTGGACCGTGCGGTGGACGGCTTCGCCGGCGTCCCTGACCGGGACGATCACGACCTCCTTGCCGGGCGCCTCCACCTGGTTCAGCTCGCCGATGCCGATGCCCGAGACCAGCTCGCCGATCGGACCGGGGTCGGGGACCCGGGAGGCGATCCGCGGGCACACCCCGGCCGCCAGCACATCGGCGAACACCCGGCCGGCGCCGGCCGAGCCGAGGACGTCGGGGTCGCCGCTGAGCACCAGCCGGCAGCCGTCCGGCAGGGACTCCACGAGCGTCGTGGCGCTCTCCACGTCCAGCTGCGGCGCGTCCAGGACGACCAGCAGGTCCAGGGCCAGGGCGCCGTCCTCGTCCCGGCCGGGACCGGCGGCGCCGGACAGCAGGGCGGCGACGGTCAGCGCCGCGCCGCCGAGCCGCTGGACCCCGTTCTCGCTGTGGGTGGCCACGGCGACCCGCAGGCCCCGCTCCCGGGCGGCCTCGGCGAGCGCGACCGGCTCGCTGCGGGCCGCCTCGCCCCCGGTGTGCAGGACCAGGCCGTGCGCGCCGGCCGCGGTGACCAGCTCGGGTCCTTCCCAGACCTCCGCGGAGACGGTCTTGACCAGCCGGGCCAGTCCGTCGGCCAGGCTCTCCTCGGCGAGGGCGTACCGGTCGAGCCCCAGCAGGGCGGGCACGTCGGGCCACTCGGCGGCTTCATAGGCGGACGGTTCGTCGTCCTCGCCCTCGTCCCCGCCCTCGTCCTCGTCCCCGGCCGCCTCCGGGGCGGGCTCCTCCTCCTGGAACAGCAGCACGGCGCCCTCGGCGGCCGCCTCCCGGACGGCCTCGTCCGGGTCGGGCACCGACAGCTTCGCGAGCTCGGCACGTACAGCGGAGTCCTCCAGGGCCGTGTGCCCCTTCAGCGCGGCCCGCTCGAGCAGCCAGGTCACCAGGGCGACGGCCCGGCGGGGGTCGCCCGGCCCGCACTCCGCGCCGAGCAGGGCCCGGGCGAAGCCGTCGGCGTGCTCCGGCTGCACCCCGGGCACCGACAGCAGCAGCCACGGGTCGTCCCGCAGCGCCTCGGCGGCGCCCTCGCCCAGGGTGGCGGCGACCTGTCCGGTCAGCGATTCCGGTGCCCCGCCGTGCGCGAGGACCTCCCGTACGGCCGTCAGCGTCTCCGGGGAGGCCGTCTGCCGCTGGGCCGCCGGGCGCGGCGCGGCGGCCGGTGCGGGCGCCGGGACGGGGGCGGGTCGTCGGGGCTCGGGCGAGGACGTGGGCGTCGGCGCCTCGACGAACGCGGCGCCCGACTTCGTACCGCTCTCCACGGCTCGTACCGCCGCGAGCAGCTCGGCCGCCGTGCCGCTGAGCTTCGCGCCCGCGTCCACGGGCGCCGCCTTCTCGGCCTTGCGCTGCTCGATCCTGGCCCGCAGCTCCCGCTGCGCGGCCAGCTCCGCCTGCGCCTCGGACACCTCGGCGGCCTTGGCTTCCCCGTCGGCCGTGGCGACCGCCCCGTCGGAGGCCTCGGACGCCTCCTCGCCGGCCTCGGGGGCGAGCTCGGCCGCTGCCTCGTCGGTCTCGCCCGGCTCGGGCTCGGTGGCCTCGGGCGGGGTCTCCCGCGAAGGCTCGGTCACAAGGTGCTCCAGTCCTGGTCCGGATAGCGGTGCACGGGCGCCGACACATCGTCGAGCGCCCGGCGGATCTCGTCAGGAAGACTAAGGCCCTCCACTGACAATGCCGCCGTGAGCTGCCGCGCGTTGCGCGCTCCGACGATCGGGGCGGTCACACCGGGCCGGTCCCGGACCCAGGCGAGCGCCACCTGGAGCGGCGTCGTCGCGAGCCCGTCCGCCGCCGTCGCGACCGCGTCCACGATCCGGCTCGCCGCCTCGTCGAGATACGGCTCCACGAAGGGCGCCATGGTCTCCGAACCGCCCCGCGAGTCCGACGGTGTGCCCGTGCGGTACTTCCCCGTCAGCACCCCGCGCCCCAGCGGTGAGGAGGGCAACAGGCCTATCCCCAGATCCAGGGCCGCGGGCAGCACCTCGCGCTCGACGCCCCGCTGCAGCAGCGAGTACTCCATCTGCGTCGCCGCGAGCCGCGTCCGCCCGGCCCCCGTCGCGCCGAGCTGCCAGGTGCCCGCCTTCGCCAGCTGCCACCCGCAGAAGTTCGACACCCCCACGTACCGGGCGCGGCCGCTGCTGACGGCGATGTCCAGCGCCTGCAGGGACTCCTCCAGCGGCGTGTGCGGATCGAAGGCGTGCAGCTGCCACAGGTCCACGTGGTCCGTGCCGAGCCGGTCGAGGGAGGCGTCCAGCGCGGCCAGCAGGTGCCCGCGCGAGCCGTCCATCCGCCGGTCCGGGTCGGGCACGCTGCCTGCCTTGGTGGAGACGACCAGATCCCGCCGTGGCACCAGCCGCTCCATGAGCTGCCCGAGCACGTACTCGGCCTCGCCCCCGCCGTACACGTCCGCCGTGTCGACGAGCGTGCCGCCCGCGTCCCAGAACGCCTTCAACTGGTCGGCGGCGTCGTGCTCGTCGGTGTCCCGGCCCCACGTGAGGGTGCCGAGCCCGAGTCGGGACACGCGCAGGCCGGTACGTCCGAGATGCCTCTGCTCCATGGGCGCGAGATTACTGGCCAAGACCCCACGCGGAGAGAGCCTGTGGACAACCTCCCCCTGACGGATCCCGCACCCGCGCGCTAGAGTCCGGCCCAAGGGACGTTACTGATCGGTAAAGAGGGTGTGGTCATGAGGCTCGGCATCAACCTCGGCTACTGGGGCGCCGGTATGGACGGCGACAATCTCGCCGTCGCCCAGGAGGCGGACCGCCTCGGATACGACGTCTGCTGGGCCGCCGAGGCCTACGGCTCCGACGCGCCCACCGTGCTCTCCTGGGTGGCCGCGAAGACCGAGCGGATCGACGTCGGCTCCGCGATCATGCAGATCCCGGCCCGCCAGCCCGCGATGACGGCGATGACCGCCGCCACCCTCGACTCGCTCTCCGGCGGCCGCTTCCGCCTGGGCCTCGGCGTGTCCGGGCCGCAGGTCTCCGAGGGCTGGTACGGCGTCAAGTTCGACAAGCCCCTGGCACGCACCCGCGAGTACGTCGAGATCGTCCGCAGGGCGATGTCGCGCGAGCGGCTCACGTACGAGGGTCAGCACTGGACGCTCCCGCTGCCGGACGGCCCGGGCAAGCCCATCAAGCTCACCGTGCACCCGCAGCGCGAGCACATCCCGCTCTACATCGCCGCGATCGGCCCGAAGAACCTGGAGCAGACCGGCGAGATCGCCGACGGCGCGCTGCTGATCTTCCCCTCCGCCGAGCACCTGGAGGAGACGGCGCTGCGCCCGCTCCGCGCGGGCCGCGAGAAGGCCGGGCTGACCATGGAGGGCTTCGACGTCCACCCCACCCTGCCGATCGCCCTCGGCGACGACATCGACGCCCTGGCCGACATCTTCCGCCCGTACACCGCCCTGTACGTCGGCGGCATGGGCAGCCGGAAGCAGAACTTCTACAACCAGCTCGCCCAGCGGATGGGCTACGAGAAGCAGGCCGCCGAGATCCAGGACAAGTACCTGTCCGGGGACAAGGCGGGCGCCGCGGCCGCCGTACCGCGCCAGCTGATCGACCAGACCACGCTGCTCGGCTCCGTCGAGCGGATCGCCGACCGGATGAAGGCCTACGCCGAGGCCGGTGTCACAACCCTGACCCTCGCCCCGGCCGGCTTCACCCTGGACGAGCGGGTGGCGGCCCTGCGGGCGGGCACCGAGGCCCTGGAGCGCGCGGGCCTCGCGTAGGCCCAGCCGGAAGCTCCGCGGAAGTCTGCGGCCGTGGTGGGGGCTCGGGGGGTCTTCCCCGCCACGGCCGTCATGCTGCACAACGCGCCGGACGGCGCACGGTTACGAGTGAAGCGCTCCTTCTTTCAGCCGAACGGCCCGCCCCTCCTGTTGCCCACCCGGCCGTACCGCACTTGACTCGTTCTCTGCGGACGTGCGGCGTGCGGACGCCCGCATGGAGGTGGCAGCAATGCTCAGTGCCAAAAGTCTGTTCCAGGAAATCGTCGACGACGACGAGTCCTTCCAGCTCTTCTGCTCCATCGCCGCGAGCGGCGAGTCGCAGGGCGGCTGGGAGAACGCGCGGATCGCGGCTCTCGTCGCCCCCGGCATGCGGGAGCTGGCCCCCAAGATCACCCGGCACGGCGCCGACGAGGACAAACACGGCAGGATCTTCAACGCGTTGCTGAAGAAGCGCGGCCTCGAACCCGTACCGGTGCCGCCCGAGACCGACTACACGATGCTCCTCGAACAGCGCGGCATCGGCCTCGCCCACGACAGGCTCCGCCGCGACGAGCCGCTGAGCGAGGACGACATCATCGTCTACCTCGCGCACAGCCGGGTCACCGAGCAGCGGGCCGCGGACCAGATGGACATGCTGGTCACGTACTTCGGGAACCATCCCGAGCTCGGCAAGGCCATCCACATGATCGACCACGACGAGGCGAACCACCTCGCGTACTGCCACGAGGAGCTGCTGCGCCTCGCGTACGAAGGACATGGCCGGCTCATCCAGCGCACCCTGCGCGAGTCCGCGCTGGCCGAGATCAGGGTCTACCGCGACGTCAGCCTCGCCGTGATGGGCCACATGGGCCGCATCCTGAAGTGGCCGAAGGCCAAGGCGGGCGCGCTCGCCGCCGGGATCCACGGCATGTACGCGTACGAACGTGTCGCCGGCTGGCACAAGATGGTCGACCTGGAGATGCCGGAGCGCCGCGACGCGCTCGGCGGGCCTGCCACCCCGGCCCCCGCGTTCTGAACAGCCCGTCGAGCTCCTGGCGCCGGGGCCACCCCCGGCGCCGGGGCTACAGCCAGCCCCGGCGCTTGAACAGCCGGTACAGACCGACCTCGATGCCGGCCATCAGCAGGATCACGGCCGGATACGACCAGGTCCAGGTCAGCTCCGGCATGTGCTCGAAGTTCATGCCGTAGATCCCCGCGACCATCGTGGGGACGGCGGCCATGGCGGCCCACGCCGAGATCTTCCGCATGTCGTCGTTCTGGCGTACGCCCATCTGCGCCAGGTGCGCCGACAGGATGTCCGACAGCAGCCGGTCCAGGCCCTCCACCTGCTCGTTGGCGCGCGTCAGATGGTCGCTGACGTCCCGGAAGAAGGGCTGGGCGGCCTCGCTCACGTACGGCACCGCGCCGGTCGCCGGCTTCGCCATCGGCCCCGCCGGCGGTCCGCCCGCCCGCCGGAACTCCAGGACCTGCCGCTTGGCCGTGTAGATCCGCTCCGCCGTGTTCGCCGGACTGACGCCCGCCGGCGCGAACACGTCCGCCTCCAGCTCCTCCAGGTCGACCTGGAGTTCGCCGGCCACCTCGATGTAGTGGTCCACCACCGCGTCGCTGATCGCGTACAGGACGGACGTCGGGCCGTGCTTCAGCACCTCGGGTTCCGCCTCCAGACGGCGCCGTACGGTCGCCAGCGGCGCCCCCTCCCCGTGCCGGACCGTCACCACGAACGAATCGCCCACGAACAGCATCAGCTCGTCCGAGGAGACCCGGTCGCTCTCCGGCTCGTACACCACGGGTTTGAGGACGACGAACAGCGCATCGTCGTAGACCTCCAGCTTGGGCCGCTGATGCGCCTTCAGGGCGTCCTCGACGGCTGGGGGTACCTCCCATGCCCGTTCAGGGCTATGGGGGAGGATGCAGCGCGAACTCGTCCGAGACATGGGCGAACTCCGCCTCCGTCGGCTCGTGGAGCCCCACCCAGAGGAACGCGTCCCCGGTCGCTCTCGCCTCGTCCAGGGCGTCGGACAGGTCGGCGGGCCCGTCCGTACGGCGCCCGTCCCGGTAGATGGCGGAGTCCACGATCACGCGCCGCATTCTCCCCCGCACCACGCCGTCCCGCACCCGCGGACACCCCCCCCACGCGCGCGTGCGGGCGCCACAGGGGGTGTCCTGTGGGCCATGCCGGGCTCGCGACGCCTGGCACGCACGCTCGCGGCGTTGTCGTCAGTCGCCGACGTCCCCCGTAGCCCTTCGGGCACGGGAGGTGCCCCCACCGCGCCGCCTCCTTCCTCCGCCTTGCGGTCGCACGCACCGGACGCCGCTCACTTTTTCCGGCCTGACCCACAAGACACCCCCTACCCTTGCCGCCATGGCCACGCTTCTTCTCGTCCGGCACGGACGCTCCACCGCCAACACCTCTGGTGTCCTCGCCGGGCGGATGCCCGGGGTCGCCCTCGACGAGCGCGGGCTCGCGCAGGCCGCCGCCCTGCCCGGGCGGCTGGCCGGCGTGCCGCTCGCCGCCGCCGTCACCAGCCCGCTCCAGCGCTGCCGCGAGACCCTGCGGCCGCTCCTCGACGCCCGGCCCGAGCTGCCGCTCCACACCGACGAGCGGATCAGCGAGTGCGACTACGGCGACTGGTCCGGCCGCAAGCTCGCCGAACTGGCCGACGAACCCCTCATGCAGGTCGTCCAGGCGCACGCCTCCGCCGCGGCCTTCCCGGGCGGCGAGTCGATGCGCGCCATGCAGACGCGGGCCGTCGACGCCGTACGGGACTGGAACGCGCGCGTGGAGGCCGAACACGGCGAGGACGCCGTCTACGCGATGTGCTCCCACGGCGACGTCATCAAGTCGATCGTCGCCGACGCCCTCGGCATGCACCTGGACCTCTTCCAGCGCATCCACGTCGACCCGTGCTCCGTCACCGTCATCCGCTACACGCGGCTGCGCCCTTTCGTCGTACGCCTCGGCGACACCGGCGACTTCACCGCGCTCGCCCCCCGGGAGGCCGCCGATCCGAACGGGGCCGCCGAGGTCGGGGGCGGTGCGGGCGCACCGTGATCCATCCGCGCAGTAGGGTGGACGGGCCGCTGTAGCGCGGGCCTCCATCACTGCCGAGACCCAAGGGAGTCAGGGACGTGTCCCGTCAGGTGTTCCTCTACGACCCACCGGAGCGTTTCGTGGCCGGCACGGTCGGGCTGCCTGGCCGCCGTACGTTCTTCCTGCAGGCGTCCGCGGCCGGCCGGGTCACCAGCGTGGCCCTGGAGAAGACCCAGGTCGCCGCGCTCGCCGAACGCATAGACGAACTCCTCGACGAGGTCGTCCGCCGCACCGGCGGCAACGCGCCCGTCCCGGCCGTCGCCCCCGCCGAGATCGCCGACACCGCCCCGCTCGACGTCCCCGTCGAGGAGGAGTTCCGGGTCGGCACCATGGCGCTCGCCTGGGACGGCGAGGAGCAGCGGATGATCGTCGAGGCGCAGGCCCTCGTCGAACTCGACGCCGAGACCGAGGAGGACCTCGCCGCCGCCGAGGAGCGGATGCTCCAGGACGAGGAGAACGGGCCGCCGATGCTGCGCGTCCGCCTCACCGGATCGATGGCCCGGGCCTTCGCCAAGCGCGCCCTCGACGTGGTCAACGCCGGCCGCCCGCCGTGCCCGCTGTGCAGCCTGCCGCTCGACCCCGAGGGCCATGTCTGCCCCCGTCAGAACGGATACCGACGCGGAGCATGAGCGGTCCCGACAACCGGGCGGTCGTCGACCTGCTCACCAAGGGCGAGCTGACCGTGCGCGGCCAGGTCCGCGAGGCGTCCAACGCGGTGCTCGTCTGCTCCGTCGCCCTCGACGGCGTGGACGCCGACTGCGTGTACAAGCCCGTCGCCGGCGAACGGCCGCTCTGGGACTTCCCCGACGGCACCCTCGCCCAGCGCGAGGTCGCCGCCTACGAGCTCTCCGAGGCCACCGGCTGGGGCCTCGTACCGCCCACCGTGCTGCGGGACGGACCGTACGGCGAGGGCATGGTCCAGCTGTGGGTCGACGCCGACCCCGGGGCGAGCCTGCTCGCGCTCACCGAGGACGAGGAGGCGGGAGACGGCTGGAAGGCTGTCGGGCCCGCCCAGGTGGGCGAGGACCGCACCGCCCTGCTCGTCCACGCCGACAGCCCGCAACTGCGCCGGCTGGCCGTCCTGGACGCCGTCATCAACAACGGCGACCGCAAGGGCGGCCACCTGCTGCCCGCGCCGGACGGACACCTCTACGGCATCGACCACGGGGTGACCTTCCACGTGGACGACAAGCTGCGCACCCTGCTGTGGGGCTGGGCGGGCGAGGAGCTGCCCGCCGAGGCAGCCGCCGTCCTGGACCGCCTCGACGGCTCCCTGGCCCCCGGGAGCGCGCTCACCACCCGACTGGCCGAACTGCTCACCGAGGCCGAGGTGGACGCCGTGCGCCGCCGCGTCACCGCCCTGCGTACCACCGGCCGCCACCCCGAGCCCTCCGGGCAGTGGCCGGCCATCCCCTGGCCTCCCGTCTGACCGATCGGATTCGGCCAACCACGATCCGAGGGGTGCGCACCCCCAGGGGGTATGCACGAACGATCGCGAGCTGCAAGACCGCCTTGTCAGCCAAGATCCCGGATCCGGTTCGTATCCGGAACAGGTGTCCGGTTACGCTCGGGTCATGCATGCCTGGCCCGCTTCTGAGGTCCCCGCCCTGCCCGGCAAGGGCCGCGACCTCCGGATCCACGACACCGCGACCGGTGGACGAGTCACCCTCGCCCCCGGCCCCGTCGCCCGTATCTACGTCTGCGGGATCACGCCGTACGACGCGACCCACATGGGTCACGCGGCGACCTACAACGCGTTCGACCTCGTTCAGCGCGTGTGGCTCGACACCAAGCGGCAGGTCCACTACGTCCAGAACGTCACCGACGTCGACGATCCGCTCCTTGAGCGGGCGATCCGGGACGGCGTCGACTGGGTCGGCCTCGCCGAGCGCGAGACCGCCCTCTTCCGCGAGGACATGACCGCCCTTCGGATGCTGCCGCCGCAGCACTACATCGGCGCGGTCGAGGCCATACCCGGCATCGTGCCGCTCGTCGAGCGGCTGCGGGACTCCGGCGCCGCCTACGAACTCGACGGCGACATCTACTTCTCCGTCGAGGCCGACCCGCACTTCGGTCAGGTGTCGAACTACGACACCGAGCTCATGCGCCACCTCTCCGCCGAGCGCGGCGGCGACCCGGACCGCCCGGGCAAGAAGAACCCGCTCGACCCGATGCTGTGGATGGCCGCCCGCGAGGGCGAGCCGAGCTGGGACGGCGGCAGCCTCGGCGCCGGCCGCCCCGGCTGGCACATCGAGTGCGTCGCCATCGCCCTCGACCACCTCGGCATGGGCTTCGACGTCCAGGGCGGCGGCACGGACCTGATCTTCCCGCACCACGAGATGGGCGCTTCCCACGCCCAGGCGCTCACCGGCGAGTTCCCCATGGCGAAGGCGTACGTGCACGCCGGCATGGTCGCCCTGGACGGCGAGAAGATGTCCAAGTCCAAGGGCAACCTGGTCTTCGTATCGGCGCTCCGCCGCCAGGGCGTCGACCCGGCCGCCATCCGTCTCTCGCTCCTCTCGCACCACTACCGCGCCAACTGGGAGTGGACCGACCAGGTTCTCGAGGACGCCGTGGAGCGGGTGGGCCGGTGGCGCGCCGCCGTCTCCCGTCCCGACGGCCCCTCCGCCGACGCGCTGGTCGAGGAGATCCGCGCGGCGCTCGCCGACGACCTCGACGCGCCGGCCGCGCTCGCCGCGGTCGACCGGTGGGCCGAGCGCCAGCACGCCGAGGGCGGTACGGACGAGTCCGCACCCGGCCTCGTCTCCCGCGCCGTGGACGCCCTGCTCGGGGTGGCCCTGTAGCCCGACCCGTATAACTTCCCTGTCTCCAACCGCCCTTGGACTTCTCACGAAGTCCAAGGGCGGTTCCCTTTTGTCCTGGCCTCGGTGCTCGTTTCTGCGCTAAACAGCGTCCATGCAATCAACATTGCGCATGAAGGCTGCATTCGTCGGCGCTGTGCTCGGTCTCCTCGCGGTGTTCGCGGGACCGGGCAGCGCCCAGTCCGCCGAACCCGAACCGACCACCGTCGGCAACGTGACCGGCTTCGAGGCCGACGGAGCCGTCTACCGACTGACCGCCGGCCCCGCGCAGGCCCGGGTCAGCTTCGTCACCGACGAGACCTTCCGTATCGAACTCGCCCCCGACGGACGGTTCACCGACCCGACCGGGCAGGACATCGTCCGGCCGCAGGGCGCCCCGCCCGGGACCAGCTGGCAGGACCGCGGCGACCGCTACGAACTCACCACCGCGAAGGTGACCCTGCACGCCTACAAGGCGCCGCTCCGCTTCGCCGCGTTCCGCGCCGACGGCACCCCGCTGTGGTCCGAGTCCACCGGCCTCAGCTGGAGCCAGGACCGCACCACCCAGACCCTGGCGCGCGGCACCGACGAGCAGTTCTACGGCGCCGGCATGCAGAACGGGCGCGGCAACACGTCGCACCGGGGCAAGACCGTCGAGGTCGGCGTCGACTACAACTGGAACGACGGCGGCCACCCCAACTCCGTGCCGTTCTACCTCTCCTCGGCCGGCTACGGGGTCTACCGCAACACCTACGCCCCGAACACCTACGTCTTCGGCGAGCCCGTCACCACCAGCGCCCGCGAACAGCGCTTCGACGCCTACTACTTCGCCGGTTCCGGCTCCGACGCGCTCAAGGACGTCATCGGCCAGTACACGAACCTGACCGGCAAACCGTTCCTGCCGCCCGTGTACGGACTGGAGATCGGCGACGCCGACTGCTACCTCCACAACGCCAACCGTGGTGAGCGGAACACCCTCGACGCCCTGAAGGTCGCCGACGGCTACGTCCAGAACGACATGCCGAACGGCTGGATGCTCGTCAACGACGGGTACGGCTGCGGCTACGAGAACCTCGCCGAGACCGCGGACGGCCTCAAGGACCGCGGTATGCAGCTCGGTCTGTGGACCGAGGACGGTATCGACAAGCTCGAAGAGCAGGTGAAGGCCGGCCAGCGGGTCGCCAAGCTCGACGTCGCCTGGGTCGGTTCCGGCTACAAGTTCGCCCTCGACGGCTGCAAGGACGCCTACGCCGGCATCGAGGCGCACAGCGACGCCCGCGGCTTCACCTGGGCCCCCGAGAGCTGGTCCGGTGCCCAGCGCTGCGGCGTCCAGTGGTCCGGCGACCAGTCCGGCACCTGGGAGTACATCCGCTGGCAGATCCCCACCTACGCGGGCGCCTCGATGTCCGGACTCGCGTACACCACCGGTGACGTCGACGGCATCTTCGGTGGCAGCGCCAAGACGTACACCCGCGACCTGCAGTGGAAGATGTTCCTGCCCGTCACCATGACCATGGACGGCTGGGCCGCCAACGACAAGCAGCCCTTCCGCTACGGCGAGCCGTACACCTCGATCAACCGCGACTACCTGAAGCTCCACGAGTCGCTGCTGCCGTACATCTACTCGCACGCCCGCCGCGCCACCACGACCGGCGTCGGCCTCGCCCGGCCGCTCGTCCTGGAGTACCCGAACGACCCCAAGGCGGCTTCGGACGCGGCGAAGTACGAGTTCCTCAGCGGCGAGGACTTCCTCGTCGCCCCCGTCTACCAGGACGCGGTCGAGCGCGACGGCGTCTACCTCCCCGAGGGCACCTGGATCGACTACTGGAGCGGCCGCACCTACCAGGGCCCGGTCACCGTCGACGACTACAGCGCCCCGCTCGACACCCTGCCGCTCTTCGTCCGGGCCGGCGCCACCGTCCCGATGTGGCCGGGCGGGATCCGCTCGTACACCGACCGCACCGCGAACTCCCCGCTCGCCTGGGACATCTACCCGCAGGGCACCTCGTCCTTCGAGCTGTACGAGGACGACGGCGTCACCCGCGCCCACCGCACCGGCCAGTACGCCACCCAGACCGCCGAGGTCCGCGCGCCGCAGCGCGGAGCGGGCGACGTGACCGTACGGATCGGCGCGAGCAAGGGCACCTTCGCGGGCAAGTCCACCGCCCGGCCGTACCAGTTCACCGTCCACACCGGCGACGCGCCGAGCGAGGTCTCGCTCGGCGACCGCGAACTGCCGCGCCTCACCTCGAAGGCCGCCTACGAGGCCGCCGGGCAGGGCTGGTGGTACGACCGCGACGACCGCGGGGGAGTGGTGAAGGTCAAGACGGCCGCCCAGCGCACCGACCGCGCCTTCACCCTCGACCTTGAGGACACCAGTGCGGTCGGCGGAGCCGTCCCGGGCGCCGCCGCCACGGCGAGCGTCCCGGCCGGACAGGAGCTGGGCGCGGGCGCGCCCGGCACCGTCGCCGTCGATGTGACGGCGGGCTCCAGGGACGCCACCGGCGTCGAGGTGTCGCTCGCGGCCCCCGCCGGCTGGCAGGTCACCCCGGCCGCACCCGTCACGCGCATCCCGGCGGGCACCACGAAGCGCGTCGAGGTCTCCGTCACCCCGGCGAAGGACGCGAAGCCGGGCGAGGCCACGCTCACGGCGACCGTCCGCCACCGCGCGGCGGGCCAGGACCGGACCGCCGTCCAGCGGTTCGCCGTCGGGGTGATGCCCGAGCCGCCGTCCACGCGCGTCTGGGCGAGCGACCTCACCTGGCTGAAGTCCACCAACGGCTGGGGGCCGCCCGAACGCGACCGTTCCAACGGCGAGTCGGGCGCGAGCGACGGCCGGACCCTGACCCTGGCCGGCACGACGTACGAGAAGGGCATCGGCGCCCACGCCGACTCCGACATCGAGCTCTACCTCGGCGGCCGCTGCACCGCGTTCACCGCCGACGTCGGCATCGACGACGAGATCAACGGCTACGGGGAGGTGGCCTTCTCGGTCGAGGCCGACGGGAAGGTCCTGTGGACCTCACCGAAGCTGACCGGCGCATCGGCGACGCTCCCGGTCCAGGTGGACGTCACCGGCGCCCGGCACGTCAGGCTGCGGATCACCGACACCAACGGATCCAAGAGCGGCGACCACGGGGACTGGGCAGCGGCCCGCTTCGACTGCGCCTGATCGCCTGCCGTAGGGGCACGGAAGGGGGCCGCACCGATCCCGGTGCGGCCCCCTTTCTCGTACGGTTCAGTCCTCGCCGTCGCCGTCGCCGTCGCCGTCGCCGTCGCCGTTCGCCGAGCCCTCGTCGTCGCCCTGGGACGCCTCGGGCGTCTCAGGAGCATCCGGTGCCTCAGGCGCCTCAGGCGCTGGTTCCGGTGCCGGCCGTTCCGGCTTCGGCGGCCGGGTCCGGCCTCCGCCGGTCTCCCGCAGGTACGAGGTGTCCCCGCCCTCCGTGGCGATCCCCGGTCCCTGACCCGGCCCTTGGCCCGGCCCCGGTCCGGGACCGCCGTCGCGCCGCCGCAGATACCGCTCGAACTCGCGGGCGATGGCCTCGCCCGAGGCCTCCGGCAGCTCCGCCGTGTCCCGCGCCTCCTCCAGCGTCTGGACGTACTCCGCCACCTCGCTGTCCTCGGAGGCGAGTTGGTCCACGCCCAGCTGCCAGGCCCGCGCGTCCTCGGGCAGTTCGCCCAGCGGGATACGCATGTCGATCAGGTCCTCAAGGCGGTTCAGGAGCGCCAGCGTCGCCTTGGGGTTGGGTGGCTGCGAGACGTAGTGCGGCACGGCCGCCCACAGGCTGACCGTGGGCACGCCCGCGTGCGTGCAGGCCTCCTGGAGGATTCCGACGATGCCCGTGGGCCCTTCGTACCGGGTCTCCTCCAGGTCCATCGTCCGCGCCAGGTCCGGGTCCGAGGTGACCCCGCTGACCGGGACGGGCCGGGTGTGCGGGGTGTCGCCGAGCAGCGCGCCCAGGATCACCACCATCTCCACGCCCAGTTCATGGGCGAAGCCCAGGATCTCGTTGCAGAACGAGCGCCAGCGCATCGACGGCTCGATCCCGCGGACCAGCACCAGGTCGCGCGGCTTGTCGCCGCCGACCCGGACCACGGAGAGCCTGGTCGTCGGCCAGGTGATCTTCCGGACCCCGTTGTCCAGCCACACCGTGGGCCGGTTGACCTGGAAGTCGTAGTAGTCCTCGGCGTCGAGCGCCGCGAACACCTCGCCCTTCCATTCCCGGTCCAGATGGGCGACCGCGGTGGAGGCAGCGTCGCCGGCGTCGTTCCAGCCCTCGAACGCGGCCACCATGACCGGGTCGATCAGCTCGGGAACCCCCTCGAGCTCGATCACCCAGTGCCTCCTTTTCGACGTTCCTGTCGTACCTGTCGTACGGACCAACCTTACGGCTTTCCAGGGGCCCGTCCGCAGCCCTCGTGCACCACCGAGCGCCATTCGCGGCCTTGATCGACTACCCAGGAACGCCCCTCGGCACACGGACGCGTACCGGACGCGTAAGGGGCGGCCTCCCAGGAGACCGCCCCTTACATCACCCCATCAGCACGTCACTTGCGCAGCATGGAGTCGACCTTGCCCCGGATCTCGTCCGTCGCGAGACCGCGGATCGTCAGCGTCGTACGGCGGCGCAGCACGTCGTCCGCCGTCTCCGCCCACTCGTGGTCCCGGGCGTAGGCGACCTGCGCCCAGATCTCCGGGGCGTCCGGGTGGACGCGCTCCCCCAGCTCGGGGTTCTCGTTCGCCGTCCGCGCGATGTCGAAGGCGAGCGAACCGTAGTGCGTCGCCAGGTGCTTGGCGGTGTCGGCGGCCATCCGCGGGCCGGGGGCCGGGCCGTCGACGAGCAGCCGGTGCACGACCGCGTTCGGGTTGGCGATACCGGGCAGCGGCAGCCGCTTCGGCAGCGTCGAGACGGACTCGTAGTCCTCGCCCAGCGGGCGGCCCGGCAGGGCCTCCAGCTTCTTCATCACCGTACGGCCGATGTGGCGGAAGGTCGTCCACTTTCCGCCGGCCACCGACAGCATGCCGCCGCGGCCCTCGGTGACGACCGTCTCGCGCTTGGCCTTGGAGGTGTCGCCGGGGCCGCCGGGCAGCACCCGCAGACCGGCGAAGGCGTACGTGATCAGATCGCGCGAGAGCTGCTGGTCGCGGATGGAGAACGCGGCCTCGTCCAGGATCTGCGCGGTGTCCTTCTCCGTCACCTCGACCTGGCCGGGGTCGCCCTCGTACTCCTCGTCCGTCGTGCCGAGCAGCAGCATGTCCTCCCAGGGGAGGGCGAACGTGATGCGGTACTTGTCGATCGGGGTCGCGAGCGCGGCCTTCCACGGCGAGGTCCGCTTCAGGACCAGGTGCGCGCCCTTGGAGAGCCGTATGGAGGGCGCCGCGTTCGGGTCCTCCATCTTGCGCAGGTGGTCCACCCACGGGCCGGTCGCGTTCAGCACCAGACGGGCGGTGACGCCGAACTCCTCACCGCTCGTACGGTCCTTCAGCTCCGCGCCCGTGACCCGGCCGCGGGTGAAGCGCAGCCCGGTGACCTCGGCGTGGTTGAGGACGACGGCACCGGCGTCGACCGCCGCGCGGACCGTCATCAGCGCCATGCGGGCGTCGTTCATCTGGTCGTCGCCGTACACGGCCACGGCCTTGAGGTTGTCGGTCCGCAGCTCCGGCACGTCCTGCGCGGCCTTCGCCGGGCTGAGCAGGTGCCCGACGCCGTCACCGAAGGCGGACAGCGCGGAGTACGCGAAGACACCGGCGCCGAGCTTGGCCGCGCCGTGCGGGCCGCCCTTGTACACGGGCAGGTAGAAGGTGAGCGGGTTGGCGAGGTGGGGTGCCACCTGGCGGGAGACCGCACGCCGCTCGAAGTGGTTCTCCGCGACCAGCTTCACCGCGCCGGTCTGCAGGTAGCGCAGCCCGCCGTGGAGGAGCTTGGAGGAGGCGGAGGAGGTGGCGCCGGCGAAGTCGCCGGCGTCCACCAGGGCCACCCGCAGGCCCGACTGCGCGGCGTGCCAGGCGGTGGAGATGCCCAGAATGCCGCCGCCGATCACCAGGAGGTCGTACGTCGCCTTGGAAAGCTGCTCCCGAGTCTCGGCGCGGCTCGGCAGGGAACCGGCAGCCGGTCGCGTCCCCAGGGCAGGGACGCTCTGCAGGGTGGTCATGTCGATCTACTCCTCGTCCTCGATCCAGCCCATGGTCCGCTCGACGGCCTTGAGCCAGCTCTTGTACTCGATGTCACGCTTGTCGGCGTCCATGCGAGGGGTCCATTCCGCCGCGCGGCGCCAGTTGGCGCGCAGGGCGTCGGTGTCGGGCCAGAAGCCGACGGCCAGGCCGGCGGCGTAGGCGGCACCGAGGCAGGTGGTCTCGGCGACCATGGGCCGCACGACCGGCGCGTCCAGGAAGTCCGAGAGGGTCTGCATCAGCAGGTTGTTGGAGGTCATGCCGCCGTCGACCTTGAGCGCGGTCAGCTCGACACCGGAGTCCTTCGTCATGGCGTCGGTGATCTCGCGGGTCTGCCAGGCGGTGGCCTCCAGGACGGCACGGGCGATGTGCGCCTTGGTGACGTACCGGGTGAGGCCGGCGATCACACCGCGGGCGTCGGAGCGCCAGTACGGGGCGAACAGACCGGAGAAGGCCGGCACGAAGTAGGCGCCGCCGTTGTCCTCGACCGAGGACGCGAGGGTCTCGATCTCGGCGGCGGACTTGATCAGGCCCATCTGGTCGCGCATCCACTGCACCAGCGAACCGGTGACGGCGATCGAGCCCTCCAGGGCGTAGACCGGCTTCGCGTCGCCGATCTGGTAGCCGACGGTGGTCAGCAGCCCGCTGTAGGAGTTGATGATCTTGTCGCCGGTGTTCATCAGCATGAACGTGCCGGTGCCGTACGTGGACTTGGCCTCGCCCTCGGCGAAGCAGGTCTGGCCGAAGAGCGCGGCCTGCTGGTCGCCGAGTGCGGAGGCGACCGGGATGCCGTCCAGGACGCCGCCCTTGACCGTGCCGTACACCTCGGCGGAGGAACGGATCTCCGGGAGCACCTCCGCCGGGATCTCCATGGACTGCAGGATCTTGTCGTCCCAGCCCATGGTGTGCAGGTTCATCAGCATGGTGCGCGAGGCGTTGGTGACGTCGGTGACGTGGTGACCGCCCTCGACACCGCCCGTGAGGTTCCAGATGACCCAGGAGTCCATGGTGCCGAAGAGGATCTCGCCGCGCTCGGCGCGCTCGCGCAGGCCCTCGACGTTGTCGAGCAGCCAGCGGACCTTCGGCCCGGAGAAGTACGAGGCGAGGGGGAGGCCGGTCTCGCGGCGGAAGCGGTCCTGGCCGACGTTGCGGCCGAGCTCCTTGCAGAGCGCGTCGGTGCGGGTGTCCTGCCAGACGAGGGCGTTGTGGACGGGCTCACCGGTGTTCTTGTCCCAGAGCAGCGTGGTCTCGCGCTGGTTGGTGATGCCGACGGCCTTGACGTCGGCGGAGGTGATGCCGGCCTTCGAGATCGCCCCGGCGACCACTTCCTGGACGTTGGTCCAGATCTCGGCGGCGTCGTGCTCGACCCAGCCGGGCTTCGGGAAGATCTGCTCGTGCTCCTTCTGGTCGACGGAGACGATCCGGCCGTCCTTGTCGAAGACGATGCAGCGGGACGAGGTGGTGCCCTGGTCGATGGCGGCGATGAACGGCCCGGCGGTGTGTGCGTCGGTCACGGTGTGCTCCAAGGGAGGTCTGGAAGAAGGACGGCTCAGGCGAACGCGATGTTGTAGATACCCGCGGCGATGGCGCCGCCCACCAGGGGGCCGACCACCGGGATCCAGGCGTAGCTCCAGTCGGAGCCGCCCTTGTTCGGCAGCGGCAGCAGGGCGTGCACGATACGAGGGCCGAGGTCACGCGCCGGGTTGATGGCGTAGCCGGTGGGTCCGCCGAGCGAGAGGCCGATGGAGACGACGACGAAGGCCGTGATCAGCGCGCCGAGGACACCCAGGCCCTTGCCGCTGTCGTTGAGGCCCTGCGTCAGCACCGCGAGGACCAGCACGACCGTGCCGATGATCTCGGTGGCCAGGTTCTGCCACACCACGCGGACCTCGGGTCCGGTGGAGAAGACCCCGAGCACCGGACCGGCGTTCGGCGCGGCCTTCTGGTCGACCATGCCCTCCTCGTGCGGCGGCGCGGAGATGATCTCCGGGTCCGTGAGGTGGGCCTGGAACTGTCCGTAGTACGCGACCCAGACCAGGAACGCGCCGAGCATCGCGCCGAGCAGCTGGCCGGCGAAGTACACCGGGACGTTGCTCCAGTCCCCGTCCTTTATCGCGATGCCCACCGTGACGGCGGGGTTCAGGTGGGCGCCCGAGAGGGTACCCGTCATGTACACGGCAGTCATGACCGCGAAGCCCCACCCGAAGGTGATGGCGAGCCACCCGGCGTTCTGAGCCTTCGAGCGCTTGAGCACCACGGCGGCGACGACGCCGCCGCCGAGCAGAATGAGTACGGCGGTACCAATGATCTCGCCGATGAAGATGTCGGAGCTGGACACCCGCGACTCCTTTGTCCTTCGTCCAGGGGAAGGCGAACCCCGGGTCCCTCCGGTGGTCCGCGCCCTCCGATGAGGGCGTTGCCGGCCCTTGGCACTGCCACACTCTAGCGCGTATTGCCGGTAGGTGTTCGACAATGCCGACCGATGAACGGAAGTTTTGCCCCCTGGTTAACAGCGCGTCAAGGGTTCGGTGGCCGATTGTGTCCCGCATGCCCCGATCGTTACCGACCGGTCGGGCGGGCGCGCCCCGGACACGCGAAGGCCCGGCCGCCATCGGGCGGCCGGGCCGGTTCGTCACGGGTGGGGCAGGGGCGGTCCGTCAGGGGTGGGGCAGGGCCCCACGGGCGGGCGCGCGGGGCCTAGAAGCGCCCCGCGCCCAGGTCGCGGGAGACGGCACGGGCACAGTCCCGTACCGCCGCCACCAGCTCCGAGCGCAGCTCGCCGGCGTCGCAGACCCGCTCCACCGCGCCCGTGATCGCCACCGCGCCCACCGGCATCCGGCGCCGGTCGTGGATCGGGGCGGCCACCGCGGCCACGCCCTCCCAGGTCTCCTCCACATCCGCGGCCCAGCCTCGGGCGCGCGTCATGTCGAGGAGGGACTCGAACTCCTTGAGGTCCGTGACCGTACGGGGGGTGAAGCTCTCGCGCGGAACCTCGAGGCCCTCGCTGTGCGCCACCGGGTCGTACGCCGACAGCACCTTGCCCAGCGCCGTGGAGTGCAGCGGCTGCATCGCCCCCACCTCCAGCACCTGCCGGCTGTCGTCCGGCCGGAAGACGTGGTGCACGATCAGGACGCCCTGCTGGTGCAGCACGCCCAGATGGACGCTCTCGCCGCTGGACCGTGCCAGGTCGTCCGTCCAGACCAGCGCCCGCGCGCGCAGCTCGTGCACGTCCAGATAGCTGTTGCCGAGACGCAGCAGCTCGGCGCCCAGCTGGTAGCGGCCCGAGGCAGCCTCCTGCTCCACGAAGCCCTCGGCCTGCAGGGTGCGCAGGATGCCGTGGGCCGTGCCCTTCGCCAGACCCAGGGTCGAGGCGATGTCGGAGAGGCCGAGCCGGCGCTCGCCGCCCGCGAGCAGTCGCAGCATCGCCGCCGCTCGTTCAAGCGACTGGATGTTCTTCGCCATCGCCCGGCCTTTCTCCCTGTCCATATGTGTCCACGACCCCGGGTCGCCCCGTGGATCCTAGGGAAAGGATCGCGTGGATCATGCTGTTCGACAATGCTGAACACTATCGGTCGATGCCGACCGCGCGTTACCTACACAGTGTCGGTCATGAACGGGTCCGACCGGGAGCCCCCGGAAGACACGATGCCGTCCGCCCATTGAAACGCGATGTCCACCCCGGCGGCCGCGCGGTTACGCTGGCCCCGTGCACCCTCCACCGAGCGTGCAAAGCCGACAGCCGTCGCATCCCAGGGAGCTCATCCATGGCCTCGTCGCCGACCCCTTCCGTTGACAGCCGGACCCGCGCCGCAGCACTCCGCGAGGCACTCGCGACCCGCGTGGTGGTGGCCGACGGAGCCATGGGCACCATGCTCCAGGCACAGGACCCGACCCTTGAGGACTTCCAGCAGCTGGAAGGCTGCAACGAGATCCTCAACGTGACCCGGCCCGACATCGTCCGCTCGGTGCACGAGGAGTACTTCGCCGCCGGTGTCGACTGCGTCGAGACCAACACCTTCGGCTCGAACACGTCGGCGGCCGGTGAGTACGAGATCGCCGACCGGATCGTCGAGCTGTCCGAGGCCGGCGCCCGGATCGCCCGCGAGGTCGCCGACGAGTTCGGGGCAGCGGACGGCCGCCAGCGCTGGGTGCTCGGCTCCATCGGCCCCGGTACGAAGCTGCCGACGCTCGGCCACATCCCGTACGCCACGATCCGCGACGGCTACCAGCAGAACGCCGAGGGCCTGCTCGCGGGCGGCGCCGACGCGCTGATCGTGGAGACCACCCAGGACCTGCTGCAGACGAAGGCGTCCGTCATCGGTGCCCGCCGCGCCCTGGACGCGCTCGGCGTCGACGTGCCGCTGATCTGCTCCCTCGCCTTCGAGACGACGGGGGTGATGCTGCTCGGCTCGGAGATCGGCGCCGCGCTCACCTCCCTCGAACCGCTCGGCATCGACCTGATCGGCCTGAACTGCTCGACGGGCCCGGCCGAGATGAGCGAGCACCTGCGCTACCTGGCCCGGCACTCCCGTACGCCCCTCATGTGCATGCCGAACGCGGGCCTGCCGATCCTGACCAAGGACGGCGCATACTTCCCGCTGACCCCGCCCGAGATGGCCGACGCCCAGGAGACGTTCATCCGCGACTACGGGCTCTCCCTGGTCGGCGGCTGCTGCGGCTCCACGCCCGAGCACATGCGGCAGGTCGTCGAGCGGGTCCGTGATCTCACGCCGGCCGTCCGCGATCCGCGGCCGGAGCCGGGTGCCTCGTCGCTGTACCAGACGGTGTCGTTCCGCCAGGACATCTCGTACATGGCGATCGGTGAGCGGACGAACGCGAATGGTTCGAAGAAGTTCCGTGAGGCGATGCTTGAGGGTCGCTGGGACGACTGCGTGGAGATGGCGCGGGATCAGATCCGTGAGGGCGCGCACATGCTGGACCTGTGTGTCGACTATGTCGGCCGGGACGGTGTGGCGGACATGCACGAGCTGGCGGGGCGGTTCGCCACCGCCTCGACGCTGCCGATCGTCCTGGACTCCACCGAGGTGGAGGTGCTCCAGGCGGGTCTGGAGCACCTGGGCGGGCGTGCGGTCATCAACTCGGTGAATTATGAGGATGGTGACGGGCCGGAGTCGCGGTTCGCGAAGGTCACGCGGCTGGCGCAGGAGCATGGGGCGGCGTTGATCGCGCTGACGATCGACGAGGAGGGCCAGGCCCGTAC
>NZ_JAUPWM010000410.1:0-277 GCF_032436795.1 Streptomyces sp. P9(2023) | reverse complement strand
GGTACTTCCTCAGGAGCATAGGCTTGGTAACGTAAATCTATCTCTTCCTCGTCATGAACCGTTAAGTCTTCTTCATCGTCTTGGAAAAGTGTATTCTTAATGCGGTTAATCATTGAATGACCAGGCTTCTCTTGATTCTTTTGATTCTTTTGAGAGCGTGATTCCGGCTGGATAGATTCAGATTTAGCGGCCTCTTCTTGTTTTTCTTCTTTACTTTGTTTAGCCTCTTGTCTCACTTCCTTAATCTTTCCACCGACATTTTCAGTGATTGTCCTAC
>NZ_JAUPWM010000409.1:0-277 GCF_032436795.1 Streptomyces sp. P9(2023) | reverse complement strand
AAATTGTAGAGCCAATTGCTAAAGACCATGGTTCGCAAATGAACATTAATGTTTCAGATGGTGGTCAGGTTATCAATCAGTTCATACTCAATTCCACTGAAGCAGCTGCAATTCAAAATCGTATTTGTCGCTTGGTTGAAGATATGGATACTCCACAAGAGAATAAGCACCTTAAAAAGGTAATGTATTGGTATCAAACCAAATTTGACCCTAATTCATACACTGGTAACAAAGCTATTATCGATGATATATCAAAGTCAGCTTTAAAAGTTATCTT
>NZ_JAUPWM010000408.1:0-277 GCF_032436795.1 Streptomyces sp. P9(2023) | reverse complement strand
GGCAAGAATGTCACCAAGATGGCCGACTACTCCCGCGCCAAGTACATCGGCCGGGTGTTCCAGGATCCGATGGCCGGCACCGCGCCGACCATGTCCATAGAGGAGAACATGGCGCTGGCCTACGCCCGGGGCCGTTTCCGCGGACTTGGCCTGGGCGTGGGCTCCAAGCGCCGCGAGCTGTTCGTCGAGGAGCTGAAGTCCCTGGAGCTCGGTCTGGAAGGGCGCCTGAAGACGAAGGTGGGCCTGCTCTCCGGCGGCCAGCGCCAGGCGCTGAGCC
>NZ_JAUPWM010000407.1:0-277 GCF_032436795.1 Streptomyces sp. P9(2023) | reverse complement strand
ACCGCCTGAGACGCGACCTGAGTCGCCACCGCGGCCGCCTTGAGCTTGGCCTCGCTGCCGTAGCGCTCCGTCTCGAATCCGTCATCGAGGGCCCGCGCGGCCCGGTAGACCAGCAGCCGCGCCGCATCGATCTCGCTCAGCATGTCGGCGAAGTACCACTGGATGCCCTGGAACTCTGCGACCCGCTTGTCGAAGGCGCGTCGGTTGCCCGCGAAGGCAAGGGCGCCGTCGAAGGCCGCCCGGGCGATGCCGATGCTGATCGCCGCCGCCAGGGTGC
>NZ_JAUPWM010000406.1:0-278 GCF_032436795.1 Streptomyces sp. P9(2023) | reverse complement strand
CGGCCTCGGACGCGGGCCGCCGGCGCCTGGGCGGCGAGCCGGTCGAGGCGGAGCGCGTCATGTGCGGGTCCGGGCGGGGCCGCGCCGCAAGCTGCCCTGCGGGTCGAAGATGCGATGTCTGCGGATGAACAGGCCCGCCGCGATGCCCGGATCTGGTGTCTTGATGCGGTCGAGCTGTTCTCGATCGAGAACGGGCTGACGAAGAAGCCCGCCGATCTGACCTGGGCTGCGGCCTATAACGCGGGCAACATCGAGGCGCCGGAGTGGGTGCGTGCAGT
>NZ_JAUPWM010000405.1:0-278 GCF_032436795.1 Streptomyces sp. P9(2023) | reverse complement strand
TAGTCCAAAATAAGTATCTGGGAGTAATAATCCAGTGTTTAGTGACAGAGACCAAGACAAGCGTTAGTAGGCACATATACTTCTTTAGCGCAAGGGGTAGGATCGATCCACTTGTATATTTGGATGAATTTTTGAGGAATTCTGAACCAGTCCTAAAACGAGTAAATAGGACCGGCAATTCTTCAAGCAATAAACAGGAATACCAATTATTAAAAGATAACTTAGTCAGATCGTACAATAAGGCGCATTTTTCTTCAAAGCTTTATTGAGATCGGAAG
>NZ_JAUPWM010000404.1:0-278 GCF_032436795.1 Streptomyces sp. P9(2023) | reverse complement strand
CGATATAGTGAGTCTTGCCGGCTTTCGACGGACCGACGAGGAGAAGGTGCACGGCGCCTTCGAGTTCATCCGGAGGAAGTTCACCGAGAGTCGCCATATCACTTCACTCCATCTAAAATGTCAAGCACTTCCTCACAAGAAGTGACAATGTGATTCGCAAGTAACGCCATTAATTCTGGTTCTTCACCATCTCGCGTTACGATGATGACTCGTTTACCTTTGCCGGCAAACCAACCAGCCTCAAGATGCGCCGAACGACCAGACGGCAAAAGCATGAC
>NZ_JAUPWM010000403.1:0-278 GCF_032436795.1 Streptomyces sp. P9(2023) | reverse complement strand
CAACCGATTTTTTAGATGGCATTTTTAGTAGTAAATAGAAGCCGGTTAAGGCAAAGACCAAACAGGCGATGGCGGTAATATCAATTAGCCATTTCCATAGTAAACCGGCATCCCGCCCTTTGTGCAGATCGTTGGCCAACGCCAGATAACCGCTAAACTGTTGTTCTAGTTCAATCTCGGCGCTGCCAAAGTCCACTAGAGCGACAGCATAACCAGCAGGCCTTTTAAAGCTTAACTCCAGCGTTTGCTCATCGGCATCAAACCGAGGTTGCCAACTC
>NZ_JAUPWM010000402.1:0-278 GCF_032436795.1 Streptomyces sp. P9(2023) | reverse complement strand
CAGCGATCAGCGCGATGATTTTGTCAACCACATCAGCCTCTGCGGCACTGTATCAAGTGATTGAGGTTGAGCCTCAAACTACTTTTGCTTTTGAAAGTGTTTATGGGGTCGCGATTCAACCGGGTAATGTTGCCAATGATAATCCATTAGGTTGCTTTGCCGATGGGACAACAGATTGTGAATCGTCGTTTAAACTTGCCGGTGAAACTCGCCTTGTCGCCACCCATGCTGGACAAGCTATCGACGGTCTCAGTTACCGTGAAGAAGCACCATTTGGG
>NZ_JAUPWM010000401.1:0-278 GCF_032436795.1 Streptomyces sp. P9(2023) | reverse complement strand
CAGCGATGACGATGGCCGCCTGGAGCCAGTCTGGTGGCAGCAACCTGACACGCTTGCCATGGCGGCAAACCTTGGCCGCTACCTCTTGGTAGCATTGGTTGCCCTTCTGCTCTACTGGCTGATTTTGCGCCCGTTGATCAAGCGCTACACGCAACCGCCCGTGGTGGCAGCTGCCATGCCTGGAGGCATCTTGAACACCAGCATCGGCAGTGAAGATGACGATGAAGAGAGCGTGGGAGACACCGATGAGGATGATACCTACAGCGGCAAACCCAAGC
>NZ_JAUPWM010000400.1:0-278 GCF_032436795.1 Streptomyces sp. P9(2023) | reverse complement strand
AAAAGCCAGGCAAATTACTGGTGGCTGCCCCCACCACTCGCTCGCCTAGTCCCAGTTGATTCATCGTATCAAGGGCACTATTGTCGAATACCACTACTTTTTGGGGATTTTTTGGTACCTCCAGCTGACCATTGGCATCCGTGATGGTGACCGTCTTTGCCACTTGACTACTGCTGGTTTCTTGTTGCTGCGTGCTCCCTGTGTTTGCGCCACAAGCTCCTATCGTCAAGATGACCCCTGTCAGTAAGATCATCAGTCCCATTTTTTTCATATTGTGA
>NZ_JAUPWM010000399.1:0-278 GCF_032436795.1 Streptomyces sp. P9(2023) | reverse complement strand
ATAGGACTCAGCGGTTCATCTGTGGAACGATCAATCTAGCCGCTCAACTTCGCAAACAACATCATCTTCGCAATCAATCCATAAATCACCATCGGGAGATTCGGACTCAAAAACATATCCAACAGTGTCAAGCCCGCATCCGTGATAGCCAACCTTCCCATGCAGTTCTCTTGCTAGTTCTCCTTCAACCATCACTCTGACTCGACAGCCAACGCTATCGTAATCACGCGAGAACCACGTTGACGGATCAAGGAGGCTAAAGCTATCCCAATATGGCA
>NZ_JAUPWM010000398.1:0-278 GCF_032436795.1 Streptomyces sp. P9(2023) | reverse complement strand
ACGGCGCATAGCCTTGCTTACTCAACTCTCGGCTGTACGCAAGGTGGTAATAGTCGGCCCAGTCGTGACCACTCAGAGCCTGGTCAACAGGATCGATCTGGCCCTTGGCGGCCCGACGAGCGTCCCGCTCGATCGCCGACTGCGACAGATTGGCCAGTAGCATCGAGCCAATGACCGTGCCTGCGACGGCTGCACCACCACCTGCTCCAGCACCGGAGTTCGCGACGCCCTGCATGGTACCGCTGAGATGTCTGGAGGTTTGCTCACCAGCCTCGGAA
>NZ_JAUPWM010000397.1:0-278 GCF_032436795.1 Streptomyces sp. P9(2023) | reverse complement strand
ATAGATCGACATCCGCTCGCCACTCGGCTGGTGAATGGCATAGCCACCCTCAACTACGCTGCCGGCTTCGTCCTTCACCATCTGGTTCTTGATGCGAATGTTGGCGAAGGTTCCCCGCATCATCACTTGATGGTTGCCGCGGCGGGTGCCGTACTGATTGAAGTCGACGACGCGCGCATCCTTGGCATGTTCCTCGATTCGATCACCACGGACCACATTTCGCCTGCGGGATCGATCAAGGAAAGCAGCCCCGCCGGGCATTACCTGCGCGACCATCA
>NZ_JAUPWM010000396.1:0-278 GCF_032436795.1 Streptomyces sp. P9(2023) | reverse complement strand
CAATGCGGAAGCGGTTAACGTCTTTGTTTGCATGGATACGCAAAGGCGTTACACGTTTGCAGGGGCAGCCGGATTAGATTACGCCGCGTTACCAGTTGTAATGGATATGCTTGAGGTTGGGGTCGAGCGAAGGCCGGAAGTGTTCTCACACATCCGCATCATGGAACAAGTGGCCCTAGAAACAGCAGCGGAGCATAGAAACGATGGCTAATTTTGCACAACTCGGCATCCAGATTGATTCAAAGCAAGCCGAGGATGCGGCCCGCGATCTAGACGAC
>NZ_JAUPWM010000395.1:0-278 GCF_032436795.1 Streptomyces sp. P9(2023) | reverse complement strand
CTGGCCGAGCGTTATGGCGAGGGCGTGCCCGCCCGCGCGCATGACATGGCCCGCGCCATGCTGGCCCAGATGCGGGGCTTAAGCATCGACGACATCTTCGACGAGGGCCTGCACGAGTTCCTCACCCGCTTTATCCGCGAGAACGCCGCCCTGGCCTCGCAGATCCATGCGGATTACCTGACGGGCGGCATGTAGGGGGGCGGCGATGCGGCTGAAAATCTCGCATGATACGGTTTACCGCTATGAGACGCCCATGCGCGGCGTGGTGCAAAGCCTGC
>NZ_JAUPWM010000394.1:0-278 GCF_032436795.1 Streptomyces sp. P9(2023) | reverse complement strand
CTGAGTCCTCCGCCAGACCGTAAAACTCATCCATAGTTTTCGCCCGATACGTGTTGTGTCGGGCGAAAACTATGCTACGATGAGTGTAGGCCACCTGAAAGGACACACGCCATGACCCCTAACATCAACACGACTCGAATCGCCGTTGACCTCATTGTCGCAGTCAACTACACCTCCCATGACTTTCAGCAGTACCGAGTTGTTCGCTCAATTTTATGCCAGTCAACCAACGAAATTGTGTTCCTGATATACGCGTATGGTGGCACAATCTCAGGGTA
>NZ_JAUPWM010000393.1:0-278 GCF_032436795.1 Streptomyces sp. P9(2023) | reverse complement strand
ACCTTCCATAGCGGCACGAGCACGCCCACGATCTTCCAGAGCCGTGTTGTAGGTCTTCGTTTGGTTCGCAAGATTTTTCATTGCGAAGTCCTTCTGGAAGTTGAACTGCTGCTTAGCAAGCTTGTTGGCCTGCATAGCATTGTAGAAGTTCAAGCCCATACCCAAACCTTGCAGACCAAGCTGAAAGGTTGGCATATTAAAACCAAAGCCGCTCCCGCCACCAAAGCCGCTGGAACCACTACCAAGAGGCTGGTTCCAGTTCGAGCCAAAGGAACCTT
>NZ_JAUPWM010000392.1:0-278 GCF_032436795.1 Streptomyces sp. P9(2023) | reverse complement strand
GTCAAGCGGTCTATCTGGAGGGTCGCTACGGCGATGAAGGCTTCGACCACACTCGGCCCGAGACATGGCAGCCAAGCATGGCCTCCCTGGTGGAGCACGGCGTGCGCATCATTGCTCCGCCTACCTGGATGCTGGTCGAACCGAACCCCGCGTTTGGCAACGACGCGCAGGCAAGACGCCTACAGGCATCGCGCTATGCCCGCCGTGCAAGGGAAGCAGGCCTGGACATCATCGCCTGGACCTTCGAACGTTCCGGCCCCCTCGGGGACGGCGGGCAG
>NZ_JAUPWM010000391.1:0-278 GCF_032436795.1 Streptomyces sp. P9(2023) | reverse complement strand
CATTTTTCTGCACCTGCCGCTATTTCTGAAAGTTTAAAAAATATTCGTAATCACAATGAAGCAATGCAACACGCAACCAGTGAAGCTTTAAATCAAATTCTTAATGCATTCTCCCCACAAGTACTATTACGTCGTTTTGAGCATTATAAGCGAAATAGTGATAAGCAAAACCAAACATCAGACTCATGGGCATGGGATATGTACTGTCATTATTACCAAGAGTTGACCTCTCATCGCCAGAAAGGTTTTGAAAAGTTATTTTGGGAAATCTTTGAGCA
>NZ_JAUPWM010000390.1:0-278 GCF_032436795.1 Streptomyces sp. P9(2023) | reverse complement strand
CCAGTCCTCGAGCGTCATGGCGACGATGGAGGGCACCGACATGCCGATGCCGCTGATGCGCCGCTCCGGCGGCGGCTCGATCATCCTGATGTCGTCGCTCGCCGGGCTGCGCGGCGCGCCGGGGCTCGCCGGCTACTGCGCCACCAAGGGCGGCGTTCGGCTGTTCGCCAAGGCCGTCGCGCTGGAATGTGCCGCGGCCGGCGACGGCGTGCGCGTCAACTCGGTCCACCCCGGCATCATCGACACCCCGATCTGGGGCAAGATCCCCACCGGCGCCG
>NZ_JAUPWM010000389.1:0-278 GCF_032436795.1 Streptomyces sp. P9(2023) | reverse complement strand
CGAGCTTTCCGGCTTGCCTTGTGTGTATTCAGAAATTCAGCCGGTTCAACCTCGAGCGTCGCAGCAAGCTTCTCGATAATCTTTAAGCTGGCGTAGAACACGCCCTTCTCAAGCTGGCTCAAATAACTCCGGCTAATACCCGCCTCATAGGCGAGGTCATCCTGCGAGAGGCCCTTCGCATTCCTTATGCGCCGTAGATTTGTGGCGAACACTTCCCGCAGGTCCATGCAGGGAAGCATCGAGTGTTGTTCAATATATCACACCTCGATATACTGAAC
>NZ_JAUPWM010000022.1:0-108750 GCF_032436795.1 Streptomyces sp. P9(2023) | reverse complement strand
CGCGATCCCGGCATCCCGGCACGCCCGGGCGACGCGGACAGCGATTTCGCCACGGTTGGCGATGAGCACCTTGCGCATGAACTGCCTTTCCTGAATCCCCTCATGCGCGCACCACGACATCTCCGCAGGAACCTTCTGACCAAGCCCTGGGGACAGCGCACCGGATCTTGTTCTCAAGGTTCTTCGACCGCGAACTCGCGTTCAACAGATGCCGTTCAAGAAGACCGTCAGGTTTCACAAACCGTGCCCGGCACCATCCGTGGTTGGTCAAGCGAATGTCATGTTTCAGTCGAACAGGGGCCGCGCCGCCCCGGCCCGCACACGCAAACGGCCGGGCCGCGGATCCTGAGGGATCCACGGCCCGGCCGGGTAGGCAGCAGTTGATTCGGTTGTAGGCCACGGTAGGTCATAGAATCCCCCACATGAGTGAACGGGATGAGGATTGGATCTCTGCGGGTAGGGCTGCAAAGCGGCTGGGGGTGTCCACGCGGACGCTGCGGCGCTACACCCTCGAAGGCGTGTTGGAGGATCGGCGTTCGCCGGGCGGCCGCCGGATCTTCCGTGTCGGCGATCTGGACACGCTCTCGCGCCGCCGCGGCTCCCCGACGCTGCCAGATATTGGCGGCGTAGTGCTGTACGGGCGTGTCTCCTCGCACCGGCAGCGGCAAGAGGGAGACCTCGACCGGCAGATGGTGCGGCTGCGCCAGGCGGCCGGCGACCGGATCGTGGCCGGGGAGTTCACCGACGTGGCGTCGGGGCTCTCCGACAAGCGCAAGGGCCTTCGGCGTGCTCTGCGGGCCTGTCAGGCCGAGTCGGTGACCACGCTCCTGGTGACGCATGAGGAACGGCTCGCCCGGTTCGGAACCGCCATGCTGGCCGAGGTGGTGTTGCCGTCGTGGGGCTGCCGCCTGGAGATCACTGGCGGCGATGACGAGCTGGAGTCCGCCGAGGACGGCGATCTCGTGCGGGACATGCTCGCGGTCGTCACCTCGTTCTCCGGCCGGCTGTACGGTGCCCGGTCGGCGAAGGCGAGGGCGTTGACCAGGGCGGTCAAGTCGACCGTCAGTGAAGGGGATTTGTAGGTCATTGCTGGTCATGTATAGGCTCAGGCTTGAATGTTGGGAAGCTGAGCCGGAAGGGGGCTTTGATCGTGGCGAAGTGCCGCAAGAAGCGTGAACTGCGCACGATCGCCGCTCCTTTCACCGTCACCGCCCCGACCGGTGCCCGTATCCGGGACCGCCTCCGCGTCACCACCGAAGAGGCCGAAGTGCTGCGCCAGGTCGGCGAGCACCTCGGCCACTACCAGCGAGCCGACCTGGCCGAGCGCGTCGCGCTGGGACGGGTGAAGGTCAAGGACAACCAGCGTGCTGCCCGGAAGAAGACGCTCACCGCGGTGTCGTCCTCCCGCTGGGCCGGGGCCATGACCCGCGCCGGCGAAGACCAGTACCAGCTCTCGCTGCGTTGCCTGTTCGACGAGCGCGCCAGCCTGCGCCGGGCCGTACGGGCCATTGAGCGCCGACTCGCAGTGCCGTGCGGGCAGCGCAAAGGAAAGACCCGCGGCTACCCGGACCAGGCCGAGCGCGCCCAGAAGCAGCGCCGTCTCCAGGTCCTCGAATCCCGGCTCGTAGACGTCGAGGACCGTATCGAGAACGGTCGCCCGGCGATTGTGGTCGGTGGCCGACACCTGGCGAAGATCCGGCACAACCTCGATAAGGCGGGGCTGACCGAGACCGAGTGGCGGCAGCGGTGGGAGGCCGAGCGGCTGTTCCTGACCGCTGATGGCGAGTCCGGCGCACCGCACGGGAACTACACGATCACCGTCCACCCGGAAACGGGCGAGGTCGCGATCGTGCTGCCGGAGCCGCTGCGGCACCTGGCGAACGCGCCCCGCGGCCGGTACAAGCTGGGCTGCACCGTCACCTTCTCCCATCGCCGCCAGGAGTGGCTCGACCGGGCCACCGCACACCGATCCGTTCGGTACGACATCCGCCTCGACCCGGATCGCGGGCGCTGGTACCTCGATGCGTCCTGGTCGGCCGACACCGCAGTCCTCCCGAGCCCGGAAGAGATCGGGGCCTTCGGCGAACGACTCCTCGGGGTCGACCTGAACGCCGACCACCTGGCCGCCTACGTCCTCGACTCCTGCGGTAACCCTGTCGGACAGCCGATCACCGTCCCCATCGCGATCAGCGGCCCCAGCAGCACACGAGACGGGCGCCTGCGCGCCGCGATCACCGAACTCATCCGCATTGCGAAGCAGCATCACTGCGCGGGCATCGCGATCGAGAACCTCGGCTTCGACGACGCACGGGCCACCGGGCGGGAGACCATGGGCCGCGGCGGCCGGGGAAAGACGTTCCGTCGAGCCGTCGCCGGTATCCCCACTGCGAAGTTCCGCGAGCGCCTGCGCTCGATGGCCTTCCACGCCGGACTCGTCGTCATCGCCGTCGATCCGGCATACACCAGCATCTGGGGCGAGCGGTACTGGAAAGCCCCACTCCAGCAGCAGACCAAGACCACCGTCACCAGGCATCACGGTGCCTCGGTGGCGATCGCCAGGCGTGGCCTGGGACACCGAATCCGGCGTCGGGCAGGTGTGACCGCCGCTCACCAGAGGATGAGCGAGCGGAGAGCTACCGCCCAGACCGTATTCGTTCCCAGGCCACGCGGGACCGCGAGCCCACCCAGGACAGCGAGCACGCCAAACGGAGGCGGCAAGACTCGACTGGACCAAGGTGACCAACTCGCGCTGTTCCCCGACCCTCAAGACCGTTCGGAGGGTCACCGGACTACCTGTCCGGATTCATGCGATTCGGCCAACACTGGCCAACTCGCATAGGAACGGTCAGCGACGAGCCGGACGACTGCCGAAGCACAGCTCGACGTCGTTCTCGCTGTAGTACGTACGGCCCGCCCCGCGTCGGCGCCGCCACCGCTGCTCGCTCGCCAGCCGGTAGACCGTGCCCACCGGCACCTGCTGGAGCACGGAGATGTCGGCGGCTGTCAGCCAGCGCTCGGTGGCCGGCTCGGCGGCGCGCGTGGCCGCACCCGCCTCCATGGACCGGTTCAGTTCGCTCCACCGGTGGCCGGCCCAGCTGTGCGCCTCGTCGGCGTCACAGCGGATCCTGGGCTCGGCGTGCTCGGCGTGCTCGGCGTGCCGGGGACGGTCGTGCAGGGTCAGGCTGAGCGTTCCCGGACAGTCCGGTTCCGCGCAGGGGCCCACCCGGACCGTCCGGCTGCCGTCGGACCGGGTCACCCGGCGACCGTCCCGTACCAGCTTCGCGATCTCCTCCGTCGCGTCGGCGACGGCGGGATGGGACGCCAGCCAGGAGGCGTGCCGTAACAGGAACGCGCCCGTCGCGGCCACCGTGCGCTCGGGGGCCGGCAGGCCGCGCTCCTGTGCCACAAGTCCGCTCCACGAGCCGAGCGTGGCGAGCATCCGGACGCGCACCTCGGACGCGGCCTCGTTGAAGGGGAGCCCGGGAAGGGTCCCGCCGGACGTCCGTTCGCGCAGACCGTCGGCGACGCCGCCGCCCAGGACGCGCTCACACTCTTCGTACAGCCGGGGAATCTGCTCGATCTCCGCTTCGAACCGGTCCGCGCACCCCCGGCACAGTCGGCTGCCCTCGCTCGTCCGCCGGCGTGCGCGTCCCTCCGCGCGGCCTCGCCGGCAGCCCTCCCCCTGACATGACGTCACTCTGCTTGCTGTCGTGTGGTCTTCCAATGTCTTTCCCCGTTGACGACGTGCGGTGGAACAGGGACCTATCCGTGGCCGAGCCGGAAACCGACACCGCGCACGGTGACGACCCAGCTGCTCGCTCCGAGCTTGTTGCGGAGGGTGCTGACGTGGGTGTCGACGGTCCTGCGGGACCAGGAGTCGCCCCAGACCTGCTGCATGAGCCGCTTGCGCGGGATGACCGTGTCGGGGTTGGACGCGAGCAGGCAGAGCAGGTCGAACTCCTTGCGCGTCATCGCGATCGGCCTCCCGTCCAGGGTGACTTCACGCGATCCCGTGTCGATGAGGAGAGGTCCGTGCTCGATGGTGCTGGGGGCCGGGGCCTGCGGGCGGGCGCGGCGCATGACCGCGTCCATCCTGGCCATCAGCTCCCGGAAGCCGTAGGGCTTGGTGAGATAGTCGTCGGCCCCGGCCTGCAGGCCCAGGACCCGGTCCAGTTCGGAGCCGCGGGCGGTGACCGCGATGATCGGGATGTCGCAGGCGGTACGGATGGTCTGGCAGACCTCGAGGCCGTCCAGGTCCGGCAGTTCGAGGTCCAGCAGGATCAGGTCGGCGTCCCCGTAGGCGTGCAGTGCTTCGCTTCCGCTCGCGATGTTGTCGACCTCGTGGCCGTGCCGGCGCAGACCCCGGGCGAGCGTCTCCGCCTCGTTGTGGTCGCTCTCGACGACGAGAACGCGCCAGGCGGACCGGCCCGGCGCCCCGGACTGGGACCGTCCCCTTTCCTGCTCCGCGGGGTGGGACAGCGCCCCGAGGTTACGAGGGGCGTGTATATGAGGCTCCAACACACACGTGGAAGGCTGGTTCATCTTTTCCCCCTAGCTAGTCAGCTTGAGCCGTCACTCGAGCATCATCGCGAACTTACAAACCGTCGCGCCGGTTTGTCAAAGCTAATACGTTCCGGGTGCGAAGGCGGCAAAGCGAAGTTGAAGAACAGTGCACGACAGGGGGCCGAGGGGGCTTCTCCCGGACCACGCAATGCGGAATTCGACCTTCCATTCACGGCGCGTCCGCCGTGCCCTCGTGGCCCCCGCCGACCGCGCGACCGTCGGCTATCGGAATGCCGGCGAGCATCTCCGCCGGGAAGCCGAATCCGTCGACGAGCGTCATCATGTGCGGCGCCAGATCGGCGAGGACGGCGTCGCGGTTCTTGGGCAGGGACCGCACCTGATCGGCCGTCATCAGCCCTTCCGCCAGCAGGTCCCCGGTGCATTCGGCCAACTGCGCGAGCAGGAACAGGCGGCACAGGGTGCGCAGCAGGAAGCCCGTCGTGGGGTCCACGGCCGCGTCGGCCGCCGCCATGAAGGCGTCGGCCGCCTGCAGTCGCGCATGGGCGGAGACCATCTCCAGAGCGGCCGACGAGGTCTCGTTCCAGCGGGCGAGCGGATCGCCCTTCGGCCCCTCCCGCAGGGCCGTACGGGCTCTGCTCTGCCAGATGCCCTCGGCCTCGGCGAGGAGATCGCGCAGGGCGGCCGGGTCGGCGAGGTCCCGGTCGGGACAGAGCGGCCCGAGGCGCCCCGGCCGGGCGGCCTCGTGCCCGAACACCATCTCGCCGGCGGCCTTCACCCAGATCACCAGGTTGTCGCCCTCGGCGGTGATCCCGCCCTCGATGTTCTGCGCCAGGTCGGCGATGCCGTTGGCGGGGAACAGCCCCTGCGCGCCGCACCGTTCCCGGCACTCGACGGCGATCTCACGGGCCTGCCAGGTGATCCAGCCCTTGGCCACCGCCACCAGGCGCTCCACCTCCTCCCGGTCCTCGGCGGTGTGACCGACCCAGCGGTCCACCACCCTCCGGTGCAGGAAGGTCATGGCGTAGGCGAGGGCGATCCCGTGCAGGAGCCGCCCGTGGTGGCTGCGGTGGGCCGCAAGCGGCACGCGCTCGCCGGGCCTGGCCCCGGCGATGAGCCGGCTGTGGGAGTAGCGCACGGCGATGGCAAGGGCCGCCCTCGACATGCCGAGGGTGCCGGCGCTCATACAGAGCTTGCCCATGGTGACCCGGCCGATGGAGCGCAGGAATCGCTTGCGCCGGTTGCCCAGGGTGCTGCTCAGGGTGCCGTCCGCGGCCAGCCGTCCGTGGTCGCCCTGCAGCAGCGCCGTACGCGGCAGCCGTACGTGCTCGAAGGCGGTCAGGGAGTGGTCGACGGGCGTGCCCGTGCGGTCCGGCAGGCGCTGCACCCGCACCCCCGGCAGATGACCGTTCTCGTCGCTCAGCGGGACGAGGAAGAGGAAGACGCCCTGGTCCTGACCGTCCATCAGCAGCCGGGCGGCCACCGTGGCGCTCTTCGGGCCGCCGGTCAGGCTGGTGTTCGGCATGAACTTGCGCGCCCCGGGGGTCGGGGTGTGCAGGACGAACTCGTCGCTCGCCCGGTCGTACACCGCGACGGTCTGCATCGCGGCCACGTCGTTGCCGTGGTCGAGCTCGGTACAGAGGAACGTTCCTGTGCGCCGGAGGGAGGTGAACGCGGACAGGTCCCGCCGGTCGCCGTCATGGTCGAGGAGGCTGCCGAGGAACAGGTTGTAGTGGATGCTCGCCAGGGTGGTGAGGCCGCCGTCGAGGGGGCCGATCCACTCGTGCAGGGCGGCCAGCCGGCGGGGGTCGGTCACCAGGTCCGCCACTCCGTCGGCGGCGCCGTTGACGAGCCGCAGCCGGTCGTAGGAGAGGGACATCCGCTCACGCGGGGTCAGTCCGGGGCGGTAGCCGAACTCCGTGCGCCCCGCGAGCCCGCGCCAGGGCCGGTGGACCTGATCGCGCAGGCACCGGTCGAAGAGGAGGTGGGTCAGCTCGTCGGTCACGAGGTCGGACCGGCCGCCGGGGTGGGAGTGGCCTCGGGCCGGGGAAGCGGCGGGCTCGTCCGTCGTTCTTCCGCCGGGTATGTCCGCGCCGGACAGGGCATATGCCAGGAAGGTCATCTGCTCTCCAAAAGCGGTGAGTGTGGGGAGATGAGACGATCAAGCCTGCCATAGAAACAAACGGACCAAACGGTTTTTTATTCAAGCTCTTACGCGACGTTCACCCGCGTGTTGCAATAGATGTCGACTGCACGGAGCGGGCAGGGCATCGATCACGCCGAACGGACACCCTCCGCACAGGAAACGGATCACCGACCTGTACCGTTCCCCCAGCAAAAACAGACCGGCCAGATGGTTTTGGCGGTGCGATGCGCCGTCCTCACCCCGACCGGAACGAGAAGTCGGAGGAAGCAGTAGTGAGACAGGAACGAGCCATCCGGACCCGGCAGAAGATCCTGGTCGTGGCGGCCGAGGTGTTCGACGAGCTCGGCTACGAGGCGACGACGATCTCCGACATCCTCAAGCGCTCCGGGCTGACCAAGGGCGCCCTGTACTTCCACTTCACGTCGAAGGAGGAGCTCGCCCAGGCCGTTCTCGCGGCGCAGGCCGAGGCTCTCCCGGAGGTGCCCGTACAGGAGCTGAAGCTCCAGCAGTCGCTGGACGAGGCGCTGTTGCTCGCCCACCTGCTCAGGCAGGACACCGGCGACCCGATCATCCAGGCCGGGGTACGGCTGACCGTGGACCAGGGCACGAGGCTCGACAACCTGCAGCGCCGGGCCACGATGGAGGGATGGATGCGGCACACCCGGTCGCTCCTCGACGAGGCCAAGGCGTGCGGGGAGATGGCGCCGCACGTCGACACCGAGAGCCTGGCCAAACTGTTCGTCGGCGCTTTCACCGGCGTTCAGGTCCTCTCGCGGATCATGACCGGACGGAAGGACATGGCGGAGCGGGTCGTCGATCTCTACCGGCACCTCATGCCGTCCGTCGCGACCCCCAGCGTCCTGGTGCGGCTCGACTTCTCCCCGGACCGGGGCGCCCGGATCTACGCGTCGGCGATGGAGCTGCGTGAGAAGGCGGCCGCGACCACGGCGGATTGACGCCGACCGGGCCGCCGGCCACGGTCGGACCGATGGAACCGTTTCGCCCGAACACCTGTGTAAAAGAACGCAAGGTCTCGAACGAAACGGAGCTCAAGGATGAACGTGGACGCGACTGGCTGCCCCTACGCACTGGACGTCCTGGGCCGTGACCTCGCGGGCGAAGCCGCCGCACTTCGCGAGCGGGGACCGGCCGCGCGGGTCGAACTGCCGGGCGGGGTCACCGCCTGGGCGATCGTCCGGCAGGAGTACGTGAAGCAACTGCTCATGGACCCGAGGGTGTCGAAGAACGCCCGGCAGCACTGGCCGGCCTTCGCCGAGGGGCGCATCACCGAGGAGTGGCCGCTCTACCCGTGGGTGGCGAACGAGAACATGCTGTTCGCCTACGGGGAGGACCACTCCCGGCTGCGGCGGCTGAGCGCGGCGGCGTTCACGGCCCGCCGCACGGAGGCCCTCCGCCCGCGGATCGAGGAGATCGCCACCGGCCTCCTCGACGGCCTGGCGGCCGTACCGGCCGGCGAAGAGGTGGATCTGCGGGCCTCGTTCGCCAAGCTGCTGCCCATGCGGGTCATCTGCGAACTGTTCGGCGTCTCCGAGGAGATGAGCGGGCCGCTCTGCGCCGAACTGGAGAAGGTCTTCGGCACCGCCGTCCCGGCGGTGGAGATGGCCGCGGCGCAGCTCACGGTCTTCGGGATGCTCGCCGAGCTGGTGGCCGCCAAGCGGACGGCGCCGGGCGACGACCTGACGTCTGCGCTGATCGAGGCCAGGGACGACGGCGACCGGCTCACCGAGCAGGAACTGCTGGGCACCCTGTACCTGATGATCGCGGCCGGCCAGGAGACCACGGCAACCCTCATCACCAACGCCGTGGCCGCCCTGTGCGGCCACCCCGAGCAGCTCGCGCACGTCCGCGAGGGGCGCGCGGACTGGGCGGACGTGGTGGGCGAGTCGCTGCGGTTCCACCCGCCCGCCGCGTACTCGCCGATGCGGTTCGCCGTGGAGGACATCAAGCTGGGGAGCGTCCTGATCCGGAAGGGCGATCCGATCCTGGTGTCGTTCGCCGCCGCGGCGACCGACCCCGAGGCGTACGGCGAGGACGTCGAGCGGTTCGAGGTGGAGCGCCCCGGCCGCCGCGACGACCTGGGCTTCGGCCACGGCGTGCACCGCTGCCTCGGTGCGCCGCTGGCCCGGCTGGAGGCCACGGTGGCGCTCTCGGCGCTCTTCACCCGCTTCCCGGAGCTCGCGCTCGCCGTTCCGCTGGAGGACGTCGAGCCGGTGCCGTCGTTCATCGTCAACGGCTACGGGGCGCTGCCGGTCCGGCTGGGGCCGGCCGTGAACTGACGCCGGGCGGGCGGAGGCCGCGGACGGAGGGGGCAGCCTCCGCCCGCGGCCTCCGTACGGCCTTACGTAACGAAAAACAGCCATCGAAGCCGATATCTGACAGTTCTCTCACTCAGCTGGATAAAAAACCGTCTTGCTGGTTTTATAGTCTCCAAAGGTAGAGCCCGCTGCGACTGGAGCCACCGGTGACCAATGACGTACGGGCGGCCCGCACCCGTGACGCCCTGATTCGCTCGGCAGCCGTTCTGTTCGACCAGTGCGGGTACGCCGAGGCCAGTCTCTCCCGTATCAGCGCGGGCGCCGGCGTCAGTCCGGGCGCCCTGCACTTCCACTTCACCAACAAGGCCGCCATCGCCCGCGCCGTCGAGGCCCGGGCCGCCCGCCTCCTGCACCGCACGGCGCGGGTGACCCTCCGCGAGGCGACCGACCCGCTGCGGGCGCTCACCGACAGCTCGCTCGCCTTCGCCCGGCTGATGAACCGGGACGTCGTCGTCCGGGCCGGTTTCCAGCTCAGCTGCGAGAACGCCCACGGCAACCTCCGGGACCTGCGCCGTCAATGGTGGGGTTACGTCCAGTACTTGCTGAACCGGGCGGCCGAGCGGGGCATGCTGGCCGAGGCGGCCGTCCCCGAACGGACGGCGGCGACCGTCGTCGCGGCCACGGTCGGCCTGGAGATCCTGAGCAGGAGCAACAGGGAGTGGCTCTCCAGCACCTCGCTGAGCGGGATATGGCAGGTCCTGCTGCCGTGCGTGGCGGCCCCCCACATCCTGGCGATGACGGTCCCGGCAGTCAGGGACCGCGTGCCGAGCACGCCGGCCCCCTGACGCACCCACCCCGAACACGCCCATCGATCTTCTAGGTTGTCGGTATGTCGCTCATCTCCCGCAAGGCCGCCGAACTGACGGTCGGCGAACTGGCCGAACGCAGTGGGGTGACCACCTCCGCGCTGCGTTTCTACGAGGACCAGGAGCTCATCTTCAGCCGCCGGACCTCGGGGAACCAGCGTCGCTACAGCCGCGACATGCTGCGCCGGGTGGCCTTCGTACGGGCTTCGCAGCGGGTGGGCATCTCGCTGGAGGAGATCCGCGCCGCCCTGAAGCTGCTGCCCGACGAGCGCACGCCGACCCGCGAGGACTGGGCACAGGTCTCGGAGCTGTGGCGGGAGGATCTCAACACCCGTATCAAGCAGTTGCAGGAGCTGAGGGACGACCTCAGCTCCTGCATCGGGTGCGGCTGCCTCTCCCTGGGGCGCTGCGCGCTGGTGAACCCGGGAGACATCCACCGGACGGTGGGCAAGACACCCACCCGGCTCACCGGAGGGTGAAGGCCCGGGGCGTCACCGGAGGGGATGACGCCCCGGGACGGATCCCTACAGCGCCTGGTACGGGCTCTGCGCACGGGCCTCGCGCAGCACGCCGCCCCACCAGCCGAGCTGCCCCAGCATGGCCTTGGCGGCGGCGTCGGACGCGCCGTCGTCGTCCGCCCGGCCGTCCTCGCCGAACAGCTCCCACGCGTTGTGGAAGCTGAGCGCGTCCCGCACGGTCATCCCGTGCAGCTCGCAGATGACCGTGCGCAGGTGCTCGGCGGCCCGTACGCCGCCGGCCTGCCCGCCGTAGGAGACCAGGCCGTACGCCTTCGCCTGCCACTCCTCGCGGAACCAGTCGAGCGCGTTCTTCAGGGACGCGGGGAAGCTGTGGTTGTACTCCGCGGTGACGAACACGAAGGCGTCGGCGGCCGCGAGGCGCTGGGCCAGCGCCGAGTGGTGGACCGCGGTGGCGGCGTCGGGCTCGCCACCGAAGTCGGGCAGAGTCAGCGGAAGCGGCGACTCGGCCAGGTCGACGAGATCCACCTCGAAGCCGCCGTGCCGGCGGGCCTGTTCGGCGAACCACTGGGCAACCAGGGGACCGAACCGGCCCTCGCGGACGCTTCCTATGACCACGGCGAGCCGCAGGGGTGAAGTGGACAAGGTTCTCTCCTCATCAGGGCCAATGGGTTGAGGCTCCAGCCTCGTACTTCAAGTCGTGTTGAAGTCAAGGCTGTTCAGGGCGGTAGCAAGCGGGAAGGCGGCCGTGCGGCCGGGTGTCGAACCCGGCCGCACGACCGCCTCCTGTTGCGCCGCGTCCGGCGGCTCCGCGTCAGTCGCGCCCCCCGGCCGTCGCCGGGGCCGGCTCGCCCGGAGCGCCCTCCGTCTCCCCGTGCCCCGACCCGCCGAGGTTCCGCAGGACGGTCAGGGTGACCAGGGCGCCGACGGCCACCAGTACGGCGCAGATCGTGGCGGCCGTCTGCAAGCCCTGGGTGAAGGCCGCGCGCGTCACGTCGAGCATGGCCTCGCCGGTCGCCCCGGACAGCTCCTTGGCCGCGTGCACGGCGCCACCGAGCGTGTCCTGCGCGGCGCGGACGGCGTCGGCGGGCACGTCCTTCGGGAGCTCCCCGTCCACCTGACCGCGGTATACGGCGGTGCCGATGCTGCCGATGGCCGCGACACCGAGCCCGAGCGCGAACTCCTGGATGGTCTCGGCCACGCTCGACGCCGCGCCCGCCCGCTCGGGCGGCGCCGAACCGACCGCCAGCTCGATGCCCAGGATCATCACCGGGGCGACACCGAACGACATCAGGAACACCCCGGCGACGAACAGCCCGATCGGGGAGTCGGTCTCCATCTGGGAGAGCAGCAGGAAGGCGGCGCACGAGACCAGCAGCCCGCCTCCCATGACGACCGGCTGGCGGACCTTCCGGATGACCTGCGCGGTCGTCGCCGCGCCCACGACGACACCGAGGGCCATCGGCATCATCCACAGTCCGGCCCGCAGCGGCGAGAGGCCGCGCACCAGCTGGAGGTACTGCGCGACGAAGAAGAGCGTGCCCGACATCACCAGGACGGCGAGCCCCATGATGCTCAGCGCCGGGCCGAACCGCGGGGTGGCGAAGAGGCCGAGGTCGAGCAGCGGATCGGCCAGGCGCTTCTGCCGGTGGACGAAGAGCGCGCCGACCGCCAGGCCGCCCACGATCGACAGGACGCTGACGAGGCTCAGGCCGTGCGTGGCGATGTCCTTCATCCCGTAGATGACCGCCAGTACGGCGACCACCGACATCGCGGCGCTGAGCAGGTCCGCCCGGCCCGCGTCGGGGTTGCGGTGCTCGGGCAGCAGGATCGGTCCTGCCACCAGCAGGAGCAGCATCACGGGAATGCCGATGAGGAAGACCGAACCCCACCAGAAGTGCGCCAGGAGCGCGCCACCGGCCAGCGGGCCGAGCACGCTTCCGGCCGAGAAGCAGACGGTCCACACGCCGATGGCGGCGGTGCGCTGCTTGGGGTCGTGGAACATGTTGCGCAGCAGCGCCAGGGTGCTGGGCGCGAGCGTCGCACCGGCGATGCCGAGCAGGGCGCGGGTGGCGATCAGCATCTCGGAGCTGGTGGAGAAGGCCGCGAGCGCGGAGGCCGCGCCGAAGGCGGCGGCTCCGATCAGCAGCAGGCGGCGGCGTCCGATCCGGTCACCGAGGGTTCCCATCATGACCAGGAAGCCGGCCATCAGGAATCCGTAGATGTCCATGATCCAGAGCAGCTCGGCGCCGCTCGGCCGGAGATCCGCGCTCAGATGCGGAACCGCCAGGTACAGGACGCTCAGGTCCATGGACAGGAGCAAGGTGGGCAGGGCGAGGACGGCCAGTCCGATCCACTCCCGCCTGCCCGCGGTGGGAGGAGCATCTGTGGTCACGGAAGATCCCATCTCTGTGGCTGTACGGTGTGCCGGCTCGGGCGCCGCGGGTGCGCGGACGCCGCGCGTGCCTACGCGGTCTCGGAGCCCGTGGTGGAGAGCGGGGCGGTGAGGCCGCCGTGCGGGCGGCAGCGCCGGCCGGGACCGTGCGTCAGGCCGGTGAACTCCTCGACCTGCTGCCACTCGGGGGTCTGCGCCGGGTTCTCCAGGAACTTGCGGTGCGACTCCTCGTCCAGCCACTCGGAGTAGTTGAGGACGTCCGTGCCGTCGAGGCTGAGGAGGAAGTGCCGGGAGATGCTGCCGGGGGTCGGCTCGGGCTGGGTGGCGTCGGCGTGGCAGATGGCGTCCGACCAGGCGCGCGCGGTCGCCGCCTCCTCGAAGGCGAACGTGGTGATCACGACGCAGGAGGGGACGTTCCGCGCGTCCGTGACGCTGCTGCGGTGCAGCCGGCAGACGAAGGGCTCCGAGCGCTCGGCGTCGCCGGCGGCGGCCGCGATCTCCCGGTCCAGGCCGGCCCGCCCCGCGTCGGCGGCGGCGCCGTCGTACGCGCGCAGCTCCCGCTCACCCGTCCACTGCTCGTAGCTGAGGACCGTGTCGCCGTTGGTGCTGACGAAGCAGTTGACCGCGAGCAGCCCCTCGGGCCAGGGCGCGCGGGCCCAGGCGGCGAGGGTGGCGTCGGCCAGCGACTGCTGCGCCTCGGGGGTGGTGGTCACCCAGCGGTTCAGCACGGCGATGCCGGAGTCGGCGCGGTCGATCACGGGCAGGGAGATGCGGGGTGTGCTCATGGGTCTCCTCCTGGAGTCGGTGGTCACAGGTGGGGCGCCACAGCACCGGCGGGTCGGCGCGAGCCGGGTACCGGCCGGCGTGCTGCCGCCCGGCCATCAGGCTCACACTTCAAGTCGCCTTGAAGTCAAGAGCGTTCCGCACGACGCCGGGGGCGGGGGCATGGGCCCCCGCCCCCGGCGTCGTGCGTGCGGTCAGGCGCAGGCGACGCGCGTCCCGGTCATCGTGATGGTGCTGGGACCGCCCACGGTGCCGTCGTCGTAGTGGCGGTACGTCTGCCCCTGGGCGGAGAAGGCGCTGTACGAGGAGAGCTTGCCGTCGAGCGAGGAGCGGGCCTCTCCGGGCGGCCCGCCCGGGAGCGGGTGGCTCAGCGTGAAGGTGAACGCACCGCCGCGCTGGGACGCCCAGGTGCCGGCGCCGGTGAAGTACGGGTCGCCGTTCTCGTCGCGCGGTCCGGTCAGCTTCAGCGTGCGGTCCGCGTTGAACGTGATCTCCACGTCCGCGGCCCCTATGTCGCCCTCGACGGCCTGCGCCTTCCAGCAGCCGGTCGGCGACGCGTAGGACGACGTGCCGGCGGAGGCCGGCTGGGCGACGGCGAGCAGGGTGGCCGCGAGTATGCCGCCCGCCAGGCCGATACCGGTCAAGCGCCTGTTCCGGGTCATGTGAGGTCCCCTTCGTGAGGTTGCTTCGTTCGGTTGCTTTGTCACGCGGTGAGCTGCTCCAGCACGCCGACCACCTCGGACGGCAGCGGGAGCGCCGCCATCTCCTGGGCGAGGAGCTGCGACCGCCGGGTGTAGGACGGGTCGTCGAGCAGCTCGCGGCAGGCCGCGCCGATCCGCTCCGCGGTGAGCTCGTGGGGCTTGAGCGAGAGCCCCGCGCCGAAGTCGGCGAGGCGCTCGAGTGAGGCGATGTGCGAGGCGTTGTCCTGCGACTCCGTGACGGACAGCTGGGGCACGCCGAAGTGCAGCGCCGTGAGGCTCGTGACGCCTCCGGAGTGGTGGACGACGAGGTCGCTGGTGGGGGTCACGACGTCGAGCGGGATCCATCCGGCGCGGATGCCGTCCACCTGGTCGCGCAGCTTCGCGGCCAGCTCCTCGGGCGCGGCCACGACGACCTCCACGCCCAGGTCGGAGACCTTCTCGACCATGTCCTTGACGAAGTCGAAGTTGAGGCCGCGGCTGCCGCCGGTCACGACGACCCGGCGCCGCTCGCCGCGGGTGTACATCCACGGCTCCACCTCGCGCTGCTGGTTGACCGGGGTCCACCGCATCATCTGGGCGGGCAGCGCGTTGTCCGGGCGCAGGCTCGGCGGGCTGATGTCGACGAACAGGGCCGGGTCGGGCAGCCGGTCGAGGCCGAGTTCGGCCAGTTCCGGCCGGAGCTCCTCGGCGGCGCCCGGGTCGATGCCGTCGAAGTCCTTGCCGTCCCAGGCCTGGCGTACGTACGGCACGCCGAGCCGGTGGGCGAGGAGCGGGGCCGCGTAGGTCAGGGTGCCGCCGACGACGAGGTCGGGGCGCCAGTCCTCGGCGAGGCCGAGCAGCGGCTCCATGCTGGCCGCCGCCAGCCGGCCGAACCAGCGGCCGGTGAACAGCCGGCCCTCCACCACGTTGTCGGGCACCGTGACGGCGTTCCCGGCCCGGTCCTTGGTCCGGAAATGCGGGATGGGCGTGGAGGTGACGGAGAACGGCGTCAGGCCCAGCGCCGCGATGTCCGGCAGGACGTTGCGGGGGGCCGCCACGACGACCTGGTGGCCGGCGTTTCGGGCCGCCGTCGCCAGCGGGGTCAGACCGTAGATCGTGGCGGCGCTGCCGGCGCCGAGAAAGAGGATCTTCATCGAGCTGTGAACCTTTCCGGAGGTCCGCGGAGCCCTGTGGGCCCCGGAAGCAAGGGGTGGTGGGCCGCTGGTGGCCTCGGGTCAGCGCGCGTCCTCGACGGCCCGGGAGTGGGCGGCGGCGCCCCCGCTCTCCTCCCAGAAGGCCCGCAGCGCCACTTCGAGGGAGCGGTGCGGCTGCCAGCCCAGGACGGTGCGGGCCGGCTCGGTGTCCACCTGGATCCAGTCGTCGGTGCTCCGGGACGTGGCCGGGGCCTCCTGCTCGACGATGCGCGCGGGGACACCGCTGACCTCGATGAGCCCGTCGACGAGCGAGCGGACGGGGACGGCCTCGCCGCGCCCGATGCCGATGACGTGCCCGGTCGCCGTGGTCCTGGCGGCCGCCAGGACCGCCTCGGCCACGTCCCGTACGTCGATGTAGTCGCGGTGGGCTCGCAGCGGGGCGAGTTCCACGACGGCGCTCTCGCCGCGCGCCGCGGCCTCCCTGAGCCGGGCGCCGACCTGGCCGAGCAGGCTCACGTCGGGCGTGCCGGGCCCGGCGGCGTTGGCGATGCGCAGCACGAGCGCGTCGACCTCGCCGCGGGCACCGGCCGCCAGGACCGCTTCGGTGGCGGCCAGTTTGGCCTGCCCGTACGCGGTGGCCGGCGGCGAGCCGTACTCGAGCACCGAGCCGAGCTGGACGAGCCGGGGGCGCCGGGAGGTCAGGGCCAGCGCGTCGAGGAGCCGGCGGGTGGGGGCGGTGCAGCGCTCGGCCATCTCCTCGGGCGGGGCGCCCCAGATGGAGCCGATGGAGTTGACCACGACGTCGATCCGCTCGTCCTCAAGGAGCCGTGCGGTCTCCTCGGCGGGCGTGCGCGCCAGGTCGAACGAGACGAACCGGTGGGCGGCGAGCCCTTCCACGGGGGTCCGCGCCACCGCGACGACGCGGTACCCGTCGGCGGCGAACGTCGCGCAGACATGGCGCCCCACGAATCCGGTGGCGCCCAGCACCAGAACCGTCGGCGTACTCTCCTGCGTGCTCACGTGCTGTCTCCCATTGCCGATGAACGCACGAACTCCGGTGCTGAACAAGCTTGTTCAGTACCGGAGTTCGGGTCAAGAACGGCTATTTCAATTCACCGACAAGCAATGTCAAGAACGAGACAGGCGGGTAATTCCTCAGCTGAGGACGAAGCGGTCGGCCTGCGGTCCTTCGAGTCGGCCGGCGGGCAGTTTGCGGCCGAAGGTGAGAAGCAGCAGGTCCTGCGCGCCGCCGGTGAGCGGGGATCCGCTGCCGAACGTCCAGTCGAGGTCGGTGGCGCGCAGCTGGATCCCGTCGAGCTGGGCCCCGAAGAACTTGAAGCCCTTGGGGTCGACGGCGTCCAGAAGGATACGCAGCCGGTCCTCGGGGACCTTGCGGTCGACCTGGGTGGGCACGGTGATGTCGAGTCCGTGGACGACATCGTGTCCGAGCGCCGAGACGAACCCGCCCACGGGCGGCTTCCACGGGTGGTCGGCGTTGTCACGGAGGAAGCCGACGAGCTCCTCGGTGGAGAAGTCGGCCGCGTCCTTACGGGCGCAGCGGTCGGTCATCCGGTTGAGGCTGCCGCCCGCCCTGACCAGTTCCGCCGCGACCTTGGGAAGGGAGTAACGGAAACCCAGGGACATATGGGCGACGACCTCGCGGACCCGCCAGCCCGTGCAGAGCGTCGGTTCGTCCCAGGTACTCGCGGGCAGTCCCGCCAGAACGTCCGCGAGTTCTCGACGCTCGGCCGCAATCGCCGCACGCACGACTGATTTTGGATGCAGGTGTCCCGTGTTACCCATGATTTCAACCTAATCGAGCGGCGGGCGGGAGTCCAAGAAATCCGCCTGCTCGCGGTATAAGCATTCTCTATACGGGCTGGATCCGGCGGGCGAATACGCGCCAGATCCACACCTGGGCCAGCGCGATCAGCAGCAGTACGGGGAGCGCGGTCATCGCGAGCAGGTCGAGCGAGGCGGAGTCCGCGATGGCCCCGGACAGTTCCAGCTCGCCGGCGCCCGAGCGGGTGGGCAGCACGGTGGCGCCGTGCGTCACGCCCACCATGACGGGCAGGGCGAGGAACGGCGCGATGCCGCACAGCAGCGCGGGCACGGTCCGGCCGCTCCCCTGGAGGAAACGGGAGCCGAGCACGGCGACGGCCGCCACGGCCGCGACGACGGCCACCGCCACCGGGGCCTCGGTGTCGACGGCGCCCACGAGGGCGGTGAGCGCGAGCAGCGCGATCAGGACCGGGGTGAGGAGCCGGTTCAGCCGGCCGATCCCGGCCCCGGGCGCACCGTCCGCCGGCAGGGCGCCGGCACGGTCCGCGAAGAGGGCGCCCTGGCGCAGGCTGCCCACGACGGTCACGGCCGCGCAGAGCAGGGCGAAGGGGTGCAGCAGGTCGGTGGCGGCGGCCACCGGCTGTCCGTTGCCGTTGGTGGAGAGCCCTCGCACCAGGGCGCCCAGGACGGCGCCCCAACCGGCCGCCAGGAGCAGGCTGGTGACCGGCAGCACGATGTCCCAGGCCCGCCGCCAGCCGGCACCCGGGTGCGCGCCGCGGAACCACAGGGCGGCGTCGCGCAGGAACCAGGCCGTCAGGAGGCCGACGATCGGCAGCCGCAGCGCGTACAGCAACTCCCCCTCCAGCAGCGGCAGGGCGCCGAACAGCAGTCCGGCGAAGGCGACCAGCCACACCTCGTTCGCGAGGAAGAGCGGTACGACGGTACGGCGCAGGCGCCCCCGGTCGGCCTCCTCACCGGCGAACGGCAGCAGCATCCCCACGCCGAAGTCGATGCTCTCCAGGGCCAGATAGCCAGCGAGGAGCAGCCCGACCAGGGCGTACCAGAAGACATCCACGGTTGATTCCCGTCAGGTGTGCGTGCGTACGGAGGGGACGGTCAGTAGGAGTGGGGCACCTCGGCCCGGGACGGGGCCTCGGCATCGGCCCCCGGCTTCCCGTTCCGGGGCGACCCGTCGGGGAACAGGTCCCCGTCACCGAGCAGTCCGGCGTCCGGTCCCTGGCGCGCGTAGTGCGAGATCAGCGACCAGTTGACGACGGCGAGGGTGCCGAGCACGAGCGTGAAGGCGACGAGCGAGGCGAGCATGCCCCCCGCGGAGACGTCTCCGACGGCGTCGCGGACGGTCAGTTCGCCGGTGACCATCCAGGGCTGGCGGCCGATCTCGCGGCTGAGCCAGCCGCAGATCATCGCGATCACGCCGAGGGGCAGCATGATGATCGGCAGCCGCATCCGGAAGCGCCGGGGGGAGAGCGGCGCGTCGGGGGCCTTGCCGCGGGCGGCCGTGGCGGGGAGCCAGGCCAGGACGACGAGCAGCAGGCCGAGGACGACCATCAGGAGGGAGGCCACGCCCACCCAGGCGGGCGGCATCCAGTCACCGGCTCCGTAGGCGGCCTCCGCGTCCGCCCGGACCTTGTCGAGTTCCGCGCCGCTGACGCCGTTGAGCACGGCGAACTTCTCCGGCTGGTAGCCGTTGAGCGTCTCCAGCTGCACCACGCCCGCGACGGCCGTGACGAGCGCGCCGATGCCCGCGAGGAGCGAGCCCTGGACCAGGGTGGGCCGGAAGAACGTGATGTCGCGGTCGTGGCGCAGGTGGAAGGAGCTGACGGCGCACATGAACAGTCCGGCGAGCAGGGCGACGACGCCGGCGATGTGCAGCACCGCGAACCAGGTCGCCCCGTTGGTGAGGATGGCGCCCCAGTCGGTGACGTACGCCGTGCCGTCGCGCATCTCGTAGCCGACCGGCTTCTGCATGAAGCCGTTCACCACCATGATCCAGAAGGTGGAGAGATACGCGGTGATGGCGACGCCCCAGATCAGTGCGAGGTGCACGCGGGAGGAGACCCGGTCGAAGCCGAACGCCCACAGACCCAGGAAGGTCGATTCCAGGAAGAACGCGACGATGGTCTCGATGGCCAGCGGAGCACCGACGACATTGCCCATGATGTGGGAGAGGCCGGTCCAGTTGAGCCCGAACTGGAACTCCTGGGTGAGGCCGCTGATGATGCCGAGCGCGTAGTTGATGACGTAGAGCCCGCCCCAGAAGCGCACGCGGCGCATCCGTTCGGTGCGCAGCGCCGGGTCCTTGGTGCGGGTCGCCCGCGTCTGCATGACGGCGACGACCGTGACAAGGCCGAGGGTGAGGGCGACGAACAGGAAGTGCAGCGTTGCCGTCACGGCGAACTGGAGTCTGGCTAGGTCAACGACGTCCACGAGGAACTTTCCAGGGGTGGGAGGGGGCGGGGAGCGCGCGGCGGAGCGGCGGCCGGGTCGTGTCCGGCCCTGATCGGCCGGTCCCGGCCTAGGCGAGCATCGTGCGGGCGTGGGAAAGGAGGACACCGGCCGCCGGGCTGATCCGGCCACCGGACCGCCGGACGAGCGCGAGGCCCGCCCGGAGCCGGGGGCCGAGGATCTCGACGGGGTGGAGTTCGTGCGGCCGGGAGCGGACGAACCGCTCGGGCAGGATGGCGACGCCGAGGCCGCGCGCCGCGAGCTGCGCGAGCACCTCGGGGTCGCCGGCCTCGAAGGCGATCCGGGGCTTGACCCCGAAGCTGTCCCAGGCGGCGTCGGCGGCGGTGCGCAGTCCGCTGCCTTCCGGGAGGCACATCAGCGCGTGGTCGTCGATCTCCTCGACCTTGATGGCGTTGGTCCCGGCGAGCGGGTGTTCGTGGCCCACGGCGCCGATCAGCGGCTCGTCGGCGATCACCACGGTCTCGAGGTCGGCCGGCAGCTCGGCGGAGGTCCCGACGATGGCGACGTCGACGCGGCCGGTGCGCACGGCATCGGTGAGCTGGTCGGTGTTGGCCTCGGTGAGCGAGATTTCCACCGCGGGGTACTTCTCGCTGAAGTCCGCGATGAGTTCGGGGAGCCGCAGGGAGAGGGAGGAGGGCACCGAGCCGAGGGTGACCTGGCCGCGGACGAGGCCTGCGAGGTCCTCCACCGCACCCCGCAGGCCGTCGATCGCGGCCAGCGCCGCCCGGGCGTGGGGCAGCGCCGCCGCCCCCGCCTCGGTCACCTGCACCGTACGTCCGCTCCGGTCGAGCAGGTCCTGTCCCAGCTCGCGTTCGAGCCGCCGGACCTGCGCGCTGACACATGGCTGGGTCACGAAAACGCGAGCGGCCGCCTTGGTGAAGTTGGCCTCTTCGACCACCGCGACGAAGTACTCCAACTGGCGCAGCTCCATGATCTCATCGTACCGATGGGACTGTCATGTCCCGTGGAACACAACGTCAATTCGGCAGCCCCAACCGCGTAGTTGGCCAGATTTACGTGTGGGGAGTGTCAGGTCTTCGCAAAGTCAGCGGCCGGCGGTCCGGGCCGCCGGCGCACCGAGCCGGGCGAGGGTCCCGGACTCGTACTGCTCGCGGCAGGAGCGGCGGCGCACCTTGCCGCTCGTGGTCTTCGGCAGCGTCCCGCGGCGGATCAGCACCACGTCGGCCACGTCGATCCGGTGGTTGTCGCGCAGCGCCTCACGCACCGCCTCGGTCACCACCTCCACGCCGGCGTACGTCGCCACCCGGCTGTCGCCCTCGACGACCACGACGACGGACTCCCGCCGGCCGTCGTCCACCGCGAACGCGGCGGCCGACGCGGGGCGGAGCAGCGGGTGGCCGTTCTCGGCCGTGTGCTCCAGGTCCTGCGGATAGTGGTTGCGGCCCTTGACGATGATCAGGTCCTTGAAGCGCCCGGTGACGTACACCTCCCCGTCGTGTACGAAGCCCATGTCGCCGGTGCGCAGGAACGTCCCCTCGTGCTCCTCCCCCACGATGCGCGCCCGGAAGGTCCGTTCGCTCTCCTCCTCGCGCCCGATGTAGCCGGCCGCCACGCACGGGCCGGACGCCCATATCTCGCCGACCTCGTCGGGCCCGACGGCCCGGAGCGTGTACGGGTCCACGATCCGCACGCGCGTGGCGCCGACGGTGTGGCCGCAGCTCATGACCGTGGTGGCGAAGGCCGACGCCTCGGCGCCCCCGGCGAGCGGGACCACCTTGCCGCCGCCCAGCGCGTGGGCGTCCAGGACCAGGGGCGCGGGCTCGGTGTCCGGCGGGCTTCCGCTGATCTTCAGGGTGTACTCGGCGAGGCCGTACCCCGGGCACATCGCCCGCGGGTCGAGCCCGTGCGGTGCGTACCGGGTGACGAACTCGTCCACCGTGTGCGCCCGGACCGGCTCCGCGCCGTTGATCGCCACCCGCCAGCGGGACAGGTCGAGCGGGCCGCGCGGCCCGTCGCCGCGTACGCACAGGTCGTACGCGAAGTTGGGGGCCGCCGCGTGGGTGCCGCCGAACCGGGACAGCGCCTCCAGCCAGCGGCCGGGACGGCGGACGAACGCCTCCGGGCCCATCAGGTACGACGGGCGGCCGGCCCACAGCGGGAGCACGATGCCGAGCAGCAGCCCCATGTCGTGGAAGAACGGCAGCCAGGAGACGACCGACCCGTCCTCCTTGAACGGCCACAGCTCGTCCGTCTCCGAGGCGTTGGCCCAGAAGTTGGCGTGCGTGACCATGACGCCCTTGGGGTTCCCGGTGGAACCGGAGGTGTACTGGAGCAGCGCCACGTCGGAGAGGGCCGGCTCGGGCAGGGCTGTCCCGGCGGCCGGGGCGCGCAGTTCGTCGGTGGCGACGAGCTCCAGGCCGGCCAGCTCCGGCAGCCCGCCGAAGTCGGCGAGCACCTGCTCGCGGACCTCGCGGGTGGTGAGCACCAGCGTGGTGCCGGCGTCGTCGGCGACCGTACGCAGCCGGTGCACGGCCTGCTTACGCGTCGGCACCTGGAGGGGCGCCCCCTTGATGCCCGCCGCGGTGCAGGCGAGCCAAGCCCTGATGAACTCCAGGCCGTTGGGGTACATCAGCACCGCGCTGGTCCGTCCGGCGGCCTGCCCGGCGAGGGCGGCGGCCCGGGCGCGGACGTCGGTGTGCAGCTCGCGGTAGGTGGTCCGCTCGCCGATCTCCTCGCCGTTGCGCAGGTAGACGTAGGCGACGGTGTCGGGGGTCCGTTCGGCGCGCCGGGCCAGGATGACGGGCAGCGGCGCCGGCGCCGACTCGATGATGGGATCAGTACTCATGACCGTCCGTTCGTCAGGGGGCGGCGGGTGTCCTCTGGGCGCCGCTCAGGCGAGGGTGGTGAGGCCGGGCCGGGGCGCGTTGACGAGCGCCGCCATGTTGCCGGGGGGCTGACGGTTCTCGTGCATCATCTGGTGGGCCTCGCCGATCTCCTCGAAGCCGAACGTCCGGGAGAGGCAGGGGTCGATCCGTCCCGAGCCGACCAGGTGGATCATGGCCCGGCACTGGGCCTGGTTGAAGCCGTGCGACCCCTGCAGGCGCTTCTGCCGCATCCACAGGAACCGCAGGTCGACGTCGGCCGCGTAGCCGGAGGTGCCGCCGCAGATGGTGACCATGCCGCCGTTGTCGCACAGGTACATGGAGGTCGGGATGGTGTCCTGGCCGCTGTGCTCCAGCACGATCTTCGGGGCGCGGCGCTCGCCGAGCGCCTCCCAGAACGCCCGGCCGAAGATCCGCACCTGGGCCATCCAGGCGCCGAAAGCGGCCTGGTCGGTGAGGTCGGGCATCCGGCCCCAGTGGTCGAACTCGCGGCGGTTGACGGTGCCGACGGCGCCGAGGTCACGGCAGTACTCCGCGCGCTCCTCGCTGGAGACGACCGCGACGGGCAGTCCGCCCGCGTTGCGGACCAGCTGGATGGCCATGGAGCCGAGGCCGCCCGCGCCACCCCAGACGAGCACCGGGTCGCCGGGCTGGACGGTGTGCGGGGCCCAGCCGAACAGCTGGCGGTAGGCGGTGGCGCCGGTGAGGATGAAGGCGGCCGCGGCCTCCCAGGTGAGGCTCTTCGGCTTGGGGTGGCACTGGTAGTCCCGTACCAGCGCGAACTGGGCGAAGGAGCCGTAGTTGGACTCGTACCCCCAGGCCTGCATGGTGGGCGAGAGGGTCGGGTCGCCGCCGAGCCGGACGTCGGGGGCGGTCTCGTCCCACTGGGCACCGGAGAGCATGACCTCGTCGCCGACGGCGACGCCTGCCACGCCCTCGCCGACGGCGAAGACGATGCCCGCGCCCTCGGAGCCGCCGATGTGGAAGTCCTCCGGCTCGCCGCGCTTCCGGCGGGCCGCGATGACGTCGATGGGGTGACCGAGGCCCGCCCACACGTTGTTGTAGTTGATGCCGGCGGCCATCACCCACACGAGCACCTGGCCGCGGCCCGGCGTGGGCGTGTCGACCACCTCGGTGGCGAAGGCCTTCTGCGGCTCGCCGAAGCGGTCCTGGCGGATGAGGGAGGCGTACATCGTCTCCGGGACGGAACCGAGAGGTGGCATCTCGCCCAGCTCGTAAAGGCTCTTCCCCATGGCTGTTCTCTCCTGTGTCTCTCGTGGGCTCGTGGGATCGCGTGGGCGCTCGCCGGCGCTCGTGGCTCGTGGCGCTCGTGAACGGACGGGTCAGGCCCCGGGAAGGGGGAACGTGGTGCGGTCGAACGGGTAGCCCGGCAGCCCCGTCCTGCGGGGACGCGGCCGGGTGTGCGGCTCGGGCCAGCGGATCTCGGCCCCGGCCGCCCACAGGGCGCCGATCGTCGACAGCAGGATCTGCGGATCGGGCGTCGGGTCCTTCGGGTGCGGCAGGCTCTGCAGGATCAGGTGGCCGCGGCGCAGCTCCCCGTGGCGGCGGGCCAGCGCGGTCAGCGTGGTGCCGGGGCCGACCTCGACCAGTACGGAGCCCCGCACGGCGTCGAGGGTCTCCAGCACGTCGTGGTAGCGGACGGCCTGGCGCATGTGGCGGCACCAGTACGCGGGGGTGGTGATCTCGTCGGGGTCGGCCCAGGTGCCGGTGGTGTCCGAGACGACGGGGATCCGCGGGCGGTGGAACGTGATCCGGGTGAGGAACGCGGCGTACTCGTCGAGCACCGGGTCGACCAGCGAGGAGTGGCCGGCGCCCGGGATCGGGAGCAGGCGCGTCTCCACGCCCTTGGCCGCGTACTCCTCGACGAACCGGGCGACCGGCTCGGCGGGCCCGGAGACGGTCACCTGGTCGGGGCCGCTGAGCGCGGCGATGCCGACGCCCTCGGGGAGCAGGGGCAGCAGCTCGGCCTCCGTCATCCGCACCGCGGCCATGGCGCCGGGGGCGAGGCTCACGAGCAGTTCGATGCGCTTGACGACCATCCTGATCGCGTCCGGGAAGGAGACCACCCCGGCGACGCAGGCGGCGGCATAGCCGCCGAGGCTGTGACCGGCGACGGCCGAGGGGCGTACGCCCCACCGGATGAAGGCCCGGGCGAGGGTGTACTCCAGGACGAAGACGGCGAGTTGGGCGATGGTGGCGTCCGCGAGCGCCTGCCGGGCCGCTTCCTCGGCCGCCTCCCCCTCGGGGTCGAGGACGGCCCGCAGGTCCACGCCGGCCTCGGCCCGGACCTGCGCGGCGCAGGCGTCGACGTCCTGCCGGAAGCGCGGGTCGGTGCGGTAGAGCGCCCGCCCCATGCCCAGGTGCTGGCCGCCGTGGCCGGGGAAGGTGAAGACCACGGGCGGTGCTTCGCCGGCCGCCTCCTGGCCCGTACGGGTCTTCGCCCCGGTCTCGGTGAGATCGGCCGCCGCCTGGGCGGGGTCCTGCGCGACGACGTAGCCCCGGTGCGGGTGGGCGGTACGGCCCGTCTGCAGGGTCCAGGCCACGTCGCGTAGCGCATCGGCGCCCTTGAGGGTGTCGAGGTGCCTGCCGAGGCGGGCGGCCGTCCCGGCCAGCGCGGCCGGGGACTTCGCCGAGAACGGCAGGAGCTGCCAGGCGGCCTCCTCGCCGGCCCCCTTGATCACGGGATCCGGGGCCGCCACGGCGGGCGGCTGCGCCAGGACGACACAGGCGTGCGTGCCGAAGGGGCCGGACGCGCTCACCGCCGCCGCGCCGGGGGCGGGTTCCCCGTCGGGACCGCCGAGGACAGCCCGTACGAAGGCGGCCGCCGCGGGCGCGGTGTCGGTGACCCCGGTTCCCGTGGGGGCGTGGACGACGGCGACCGAGTCCGGGACGACGCCGCTCACCGAGAGGGCGTCGCGGGTGATCCGCTCGCGGCCCGCGTCCGCGGACTCCCCGGCTCCCGAGGCGCCGAGGGCGGTGCCGCGTACGACGGCGTGGATGCGGTCACCGTCCTCCAGGGCCGCCCGGAGCGGCTTCAGTACGACGACGGCGCAGCCTGCCCGGTCCTCGGCACCCTGGGCGGTGGGCACGGTGACGGACCCGGCGAGCGCGAGGTCGCACTCTCCGCCGAGCAGCGCCTGGACGGCGGTGTGCACCACGGCGAGCGCGGTCGCGGACGCCGCCTGCGTGGAGACGGCGGGGCCGGTCAGGCCGAGCTTGTAGGCGACCCGCGAGGCGAGGAAGTCCGCGCCGGTGGAGGCCCGGATCTGCCGGTCGTCCACATGCGGCAACCGGTCGGCCCGGCGGCGCAGTTCCGCCGCGTGGGTGGTGGTCGCCCCGCCCGCGTAGATCCCGACGACCGTGTCGTCGCGTGTGGGGTCGTGGGCGGCGTCCTCCAGGGCGTGGTGCGCGCACTCGAGCAGGACGCGCTGCTGCGGGTCGAGTACGACGGCCTCGCGCGGCGAGACGCCGAAGAACCTGTGGTCGAAGGCATAGGCGCCGGCCGCCAGTCCCCCGCTGTGCCCTTCGGGGGTGGCGGGCCACTCCAGGCCGGCGCCGGGCACCACGCCGCGCCCGAAGCGCGCCGCGACGCCGACGACCGCGACCTGGGCCTCGACATCGGCTCCGCCGAACTCGGCCCGTACGCCGGCCCGTTCGGAGTCGATCCGTGCGTCGGCCCGTGCGTCGGCCCGTACATCGGCCCGTACATCGGCCCGTACATCGGCCCGTACATCGGCCCGTACATCGGCCCGTACGTCGGCCCGTACATCGGCCCGTACGGGGGTCCGTTCGGAGTCGGTCATGGCGGTCCGCTCTTCCTGTTCCATGTCGCGTCCTCGGCTCACGTGGGGGTGTCAGGCCACGGGGGTGGACGGGCCGGCGAAGCGGGCGCTCTCGCGGCCCAGCGCGGCGTCCCGGTGTCCGGAGATCAGCTCGTAGGGCTGGCCGAGCCGGATCGCGCCGGCCTGTTCCAGCCGGTCGAACTGCGCGTCGTCGAGGGTGACGTCGAGCGCGCCGAGGTACTCCTCCAACTGGTCGGCGGTGCGGGGCCCGATGACCGGCACCATGGTGGTGGCCGACCGCTCGGCGCGGGCCCGCAGCCACGCGACGGCGACCTGTGCGGCGGACGCGCCGCTCTCCTCGGCCACGGCCAGGACGGTGTCGATGATCTCGGTGCGCTGTGCGGAGTCCTCGACCCTGATGGCCTGGCCCTCCCAGTCGCTGAGCCGGCCGCGGCGACTGGTGCGGTACTTGCCCGTGAGCAGCCCACCGCCGAGCGGCGACCACAGGGCGGTGCCGAGGCCGAGGGCCGCGGCCATGGGCAGCAGCTCGCGGTCGGCGCCGCGTTCGGCGAGGCTGTACTCGAACTGGATGCCCACCAGCCGGTTCAGGCCGCGCAGTTCGGCGATCGTGGCGGCGCGGGAGATGCGCCAGGCGGGGAAGTTGGAGAACCCGTAGTAGAGGATCTTGCCCGCGTGGACGAGGTCGTCGAGCGCGCCGAGGATCTCCTCCATGGGCGTGACCGAGTCGGGCAGGTGGGCCCAGTACACGTCGATGTGGTCCGTGCCGAGCCGCTTGAGGCTCGCCTCGACCGAACTGCGGATGTTCTTCCGGCTGTTGCCGGTGTTGGAGATCCGCGCGCGGCCGGCCCCGAGGGTGAACTTGGTGGTCACCACGAAGTGGTCGCGGTCGGCGGCCAGGAACTCGCCGAGCAGCTTCTCCGACTCGCCGATCTGGTAGTTGTCGGCCGAGTCGATGAACGTACCGCCCGCCTCGGCGAACCGGTCGAACATCTTCCGGGACTCCTCGCGGCTGGCGCCGCCGCCCCACAGGGTTCCGAAGTTGGCGGTGCCCAGCGCGTACTCGGAGACGCGCAGGCCGGTCTTCTCGCCGAAGGTCGTGTAACGCATAGGTGTGTCCCTAGCTCTCCGTGTTCAGTGCGCCGCCGACGAGCCGCAGCAGCTCCTGCTGGGCCTCCGGTTCGCGGAAGTAGAAGTGGCCGCCGGGCAGGACGTGGGCGTCGCAGGCGGCCCGGGTGTGGACGTGCCAGTCGAGCTGGCCCGCGTCCTCCCGGTCGCCGGCGAACACCGTGAAGGGGATGTCCAGCGGCTCCTCGGGCACGTGCGCGTGGGTCTCGGCCAGGGCCGCGTCGGCGCGCAGTTGATCCAGGGCGAGCTTCTTCAGTTCGGGGTCGTCGTGGACGACCTGCGGGAGCGCGCCCCAGCGCCGCTCCAGCTCCACCAGCAGCTCGTCGTCCGGCAGCAGATGGGCGGTCCCGCTGGTGGTGATGGGCGGCGGCTGCATGGAGGACAGCAGCAGCCGGCGTGGCTGCCGCAGGCCGGCCCGGCGCAGGGCGCGGGTGGTCTCGAAGGCGATCAGCGCGCCCAGGCTGTGGCCGAAGAACGCGAAGTCGCGTCCCGCCGAGCCGCGTCCCGCCGAGCCGTGTCCCGCCGAGTCGTGTCCCGCCGAGTCGTGTCCCGCGAAGTCGACCTGATCGACGAGATCGGCGACCAGGTCGGTCATCCGGGAGTACGGCGGCTCCTCCTGCCGGGGAGCGCGGCCGGGCAGCCTGACGGCCCACAGCCGGACCCCGGGCAGACCGGCGGACCAGCGCAGGAACTCCCCCGCGGAGCCGCCCGCGTGGGCGAAGCAGTACAGGTCGAGCGTGGTCTCCGTCCGGGGCCTGCGGCTGGAGAGCCAGCGGGCCCTGAGGTCGGCCGCCGTGGTTTCTGTGGTTCCCGTCGTTTCCGTCGTACCGATGCCGGTCATGCGGAGGCCTCCCGCGTGCTCCGGTCCGGGTCGGCGAGCTGCCGCTCGATCAGTGCGGCGAGGTCGGCGGCCGTGGCCGAGGTGAAGAGCGAGCGCATCGGGATCTCGACCTGGTACGTCTCGCGGATCCGGGCGAGGAGCTTGACGCCGACGAGGGAGTCGCCGCCGAGCTCGAAGAAGCTCTCGTCGGGTTCGATGTCGGTAAGACCGAGGGCCTCGCCGAAGAGCCGCAGCACAAGCCCGAGGGGCGTGTCGTCGGCCGGCGGGCCGTCGGACTCCCGCGGGCTCTCGCCGCCGGCCGCGCTCACGGTCGCCGTGTCGTCCGCCGGCGTGCCGTCCGCCGGCCCCGAGGCCGCCCGCGCGGCACCGGCGCCGGTGGCCGCCTGGGCCTCCTCTGCCGGGTGCCGTACGAGATAGGGCAGCCGCTCGAACGGATAGGTGGGCAGCGGGACGCGGGCCCGGGGTTCGCCGTCGTGGACGCCCTCCCAGGAGACCGTGGCCCCGGAGAGCCACAGCCGGCCCAGCGCCTGGTAGAGGACGGCGAGCGCGTCGCCGCCGTCGTCGAGGTCGGGCAGCGCGGCCAGCAGCAGGTGCTCGGGGGTGTGCGCCGGCTGCTGTCCGGCCGACGTGATCAGGGAGGAGCCCGCGCCGACCTGGAGCAGGACGCGCTCCGGATCGGTCAGGAGCGTGGTCAGCGCGGCGTCCGGGTGCCCCGGATCGCGCAGCTCGCGCGCCCAGCGGTCGGTGTCGATCGTCTCGTCCGCGCCGTACCACCGCCCGTCGCCGAGGACGACGGGTATCCGCGGCGGGGACGACCGTATGTCGTCCCCTGCGGGCGAACCGGCGGGATCGGCGATCAGCCGCAGCGCGTCGGCGAGCGGGAGGGCACCCGCGACGACCCCGGCGACCAGCGAGCCGACGCCGGTGCCGTAGGCCGCGGCGGGCCGGATGCCCCAGCGCCGCCACAGCGCCGCCAGGGCGTACTCGAACGCGAAGACGTAGGTGTCGCGCACCGCCGGGTCGCCGGGCCAGGCGAGGCCGCGGGCCACTTCCCGTACGGACGTGGCGAGCGGGGCGCCGACGTGGCTGAGGACCGCGTCGAAGGCCTGTCGGAAGGCGGGTTCGGTGGTGTGCAGCCGCCACGCCTCCGCCGGGCCGACCCGGCCCGGGAAGAGGAAGGCGACGGGTCGCTCGCGCGGGAGCGCGGTGGCCACGACCGGCTCCTGGGCCGTACCGTCGCCCACGCCCACGCCGGCGCCGGTGACGGCGACGGCGAACGCGCGGTGCGCGTGCTCGCGGCGGCCGGTCTGCAGCGTCCAGGCCATGTCGGCGTACGAAGGGGACTCCTGGCCGGCCAGGTGGGAGGCGAACCGGTCGAGCCGGCCGCGCAGCGCGGAGCCGGTGCGCGCGGAGTGCACGAGCAGCTGGGCCCTGCGCTCGGATGCCTGCGCGGGCCGCCGGGGGGCCTCCTCCAGGACCAGGTGGGCGTTGACGCCGCCGACCGCGAAGGAACTCACCCCGGCGCGCCGGGCGGTGCCGTCCGCCGGGGTCCAGTCCTGGAGCTCGCGGGCGACCCGGAACGGACTGGCCGCGAAGTCGATCTGCGGGTTGGCCTCGGTGAAGTGGAGGCTCGGCGGGATCTGCCGGTGGCCGAGCGCCAGGACGGTCTTGATGAAGCCGGCGGCGCCGGCCGCCGCGTCCGCGTGTCCGATGTTCGTCTTCACCGAACCGAGGGAGCAGAAGCCCCGCTCGTCGGTGTCGGCCCGGAACGCCTGGGTGAGCGCGGCGACTTCGATCGGGTCGCCGAGCGGGGTCGCCGTGCCGTGGGCCTCGACGTACGTGATGGTGCGGGCGTCGGTGCCCGCGGCGAGCTGGGCCTCGCGGACGGCCGTCGCCTGGCCCGCCACGCTGGGCGCGGTGAAGCCGATCCGGGCCGAGCCGTCGTTGCTCACGGCGGAGCCGCGCAGCACGGCGCGGATGTGGTCGCCGTCGGCGAGCGCGTCGGAGAGCCGCTTCAGTACGACGACACCGACGCCGTTGCTCGCGACCGTCCCCTGCCCCCGCGCGTCGAACGCGCGGCAGACGCCGTCGGGGGCCAGGGTGCCGTCCGGGCCGGTCCAGACGATCTTCTTCGGCGGGACGTGCACGGCGACGCCACCGGCGAGGGCCAGGTCGCAGTCGCCCGCGAGCAGACCGCGGCCGGCGGTGTGGATGGCGACGAGGGCGGTGGCGCAGGCGGACTGCACGGCGACGGCGGGACCGCGCAGGCCCAGCCGCTCCGAGGTGCGGGCCACCAGGAAGTCCGGTGAGGTGCCGAGGACGATGTCGTCCTCGGTGACGCCCGGGAGCTGCCCGCGCTGGGCCGACAGGGCCTGCGCGTACTGGGTCTCGGTGGATCCGCCGTAGACGCCGATGGCGCCCGGGAACCGGTCGGGGTCCTGGCCCGCGTCCTCCAGGGCCGCGACCGAGCACTCCAGGAAGACCCGGTGCTGCGGGTCGATGAGGAACGCTTCCTTCGCCGAGTAGCCGAAGTAGTCGGCGTCGAACCACTCGGCGCCGTCCAGCCGGCCTCGGGAGGGTACGTAGGTGAGGTCGGAGCCGTCGGCCGCGCCGCCCGGCAGGACGTACGGCGTCTCGCGGGTGATCGAGTCGGTTCCGGCGGCCAGGCCGGCCCAGAACTCGTCGATGTCCGCGGCGCCCGGAAAGCGTCCGGCCATTCCGACGACCGCGATGAACCCGTCGGCGTCGCCTTGCGGGTCGACGTCATTCACTGGATTCTCCCCCGGTGTCCGATCGGTGGGTGCCGAGCCGGGCCCGCCGGTTGCCGAGACCGTTCAGCCGGCCCACCGTCCGGCGTCGGCCTTCACCGGCCCCGGTGCCCTCGGCGCCGTCGAGGTGACGGGCGAGGGAGCGCACCGTGGGGTGGTTGAAGAGGTCGAGGAGGGCGACGTCCTTACCGGTGCGCGTGGCGATCCGGTCCCGAACCATCTGAAGCAGAATGGAATGCCCGCCGAGGTCGAAGAAATTGTCGTCGTCCCCCACCTCGGGGATTTCCAGGACCTCGCACCAGATTTCAGCGACAATGCGTGCGGTCGCCTTTTCCAGCGGATTCGGATGGGACGCGGGATCCATGCCACTCCTCCCTCGGGCTTGCCGACTTGGCTGTTCCTGAGGATCATCCGCCGCCCGTGGAAGGGAGTCCAATAATGAATTTCCGGGCAGCCAGAACGCTTGTTTATGACGAACGGCGGACCGCCCCGCGGGCGCGGAGCGGTCCGGCTGTGGGACGCGTACGGCGGCCCGTCAGACGCGTACGACGGTCTTGCTGCGCATCAGGAACTCGCCGAGGTAGCCGTCGTGCGGCAGGCCCGGCCGGTGCCAGTGCGTGGCGTGGCTGCCCACGTGCAGGTTGCTGATCGACGGTTCGTCGATCAGCGCCTCGACGAGGGACTCGTCCTGGGTGACGACCGTGAGCACCAGGGTGTCGCGCAGCGGCTCCACCCCGTCCTCCCGGCTCCAGGGCGCCACCCAGACGCAGGGGAACGGCACTTCCGTGCCGAGCTGGGGCGCCTGCGCGGAGTCCACCTGGTGGACGGCCGGGCGCAGGACTGCACTGCCGTCGTCGAGTTCGTCGACGAAGCCCGTGCCGCCGAGCCAGGCCCGGGTGCCGTTCGCCCGGTCGAGCACGAACTTCTCCAGGGCCCGGGCGGCCTTGGCGTTCTGGACCGGCAGCCGGGCCTTCTCGTCGTGCGGCGGCAGACTGGGCAGCGCGGCGAGCCGCTCGGCGATCGCGCCGGCGAGGGGGGCGGGATCGCCCTCGACCAGTACGGCGGTGGCGTTGACGCAGCCGCTGCCGGCGTGCCGGCCGACCGAGTCGATGATCATGTCGAGGTGGTCCCGCCAGTCGGTGTCGGCGGTCAGCAGGATCTTCGACCGGCCCGGTTGCAGGGAGAGCACTCCGGGGTCGTCGGCGTACTGCCGGATGATCTCGTCGCCGCCGTACGCCAGATCGGCGCCGCGCACGACGGCGTCGGCCGCCTCGTGCCCGCAGGGCAGCAGGGCGACGTGGCCGGCGCCGAAGCCGGCCTCGCGCAGGGCGAGGACCAGGCGGTGGGCGGTGAACGGCTCCCGGGCGGCCGGGCGTACGGCGACCCGGTAGCCGAGAGCCAGCGCCTCCGGCCAGAACCCGTGCGTGCCGGGGTGGTTCCCGGGGACGTGGACGGCGAGTACCTCGCCGCGCCGGGTCCAGACGGCCTGGGAGCTGCGGACCAGCGGGTCGCGCCAGTCGGCCACGGCGCCGGACGGGCGGGAGAGGTGGACGCTGCGGTAGGACTGTCCGACGCGGTCGGCGCAGGTGGCGGTGGCCACCCGCACCACGCCGATCGGCAGCCCGGAGACGCGGCTGACGGCCGCTTCGTACTCCTCCACGGTCAGCCCGCCGAGCCTGGCGGTGCGGAAGAGTTCCGCCGCGCGGGCCAGGGCGCTCGCCCGCTCGGCGGCGGGCAGGGGCGCCGCGGCCCGCAGGGCCTTCATCGCGCGGTTGACGAACAGCGCGGGCGCGAGGCTCATCTCGGCCATGACCGCACCGGTCACGTCCGTGATCGGCTGCCGGGTGTGGGTGCGGTACGGGCCGCCGGGACCCAGCGCGTCGAGCATGGGCGGCCCGGGTTCCGTCTCCGCCGGCGCTTCTCGTCGGTCCGTCATCAGTAGACCCCCTCGATGACGTCCTCGTTCTCGAAGCGGGCCACGGGCGCGATTCCGGCAGCCGAGTCACCCGTACGTCCCTCGGGCGCGGGCACCCGTATCGCCGTGTCGCGCTCCAGGTTGTTGGGGAGCAGCAGCGCCTTGCTGACGTGGTGCATCACCACCTGGCCGCGCTCGCCGTAGGCGACGGCGTCACCGGTGGCGGGGTCCACGACCTGGAAGGTGATGTACGGCGAGAAGGTGTCGAACACGCAGGGCTCGCCAGGTGCGGTGCCGTGGCGCTGGCCGGCGATGCCCAGGATCATCGTGCTGCCGTAGTGGCCGTAGAGGGTGGCCGAGGGGAAGATGTCGGTGCGGTAGAGGGCCTCGGTGTCGGGGTCCATCTGGGTACCGCCCCAACGGATCGCCTTCACCTTCTCGTTGACGAGCTCGACGAGGTCCTCGCGCTGGGCGATCCGTTCGAGCAGCGGCGGGGTCACCGTCATCACGCCGATGTCCTGGGTGCGCAGGATGTGCGCGGCCTGGTCGATGACGTGCTCGGCGTAGAGGTCCGCCTGGCCGCCCTTGCCCTCGGAGATCAGCCGCTTGACCCAGCGCGGGTCGAGGTCGACCTGGAAGCCGTACCGGCCGTGGGTGCGCGCGGAGCGGCGGAAGATCTCACCGACGATGTGGGGGCCGGACGGGGTGATGCCCAGCCAGTCGGCCCCGCGCGGGAAGCCGTGGACGTCCAGGTTGGCGTTGCTCCAGCCGACCAGCTTCTCCAGCCAGTCGGCCGGGCAGACCACCCGCTTGGGGGCGCCGGTGGTGCCGCCGCTCTCGAAGATCCCGACGATGTCGGGGTGTTCGCCGTAGCCGCGCGGCACGAGGTCGGCGGCCGGCACGTCCCGCAGCTCGTTGGCGACGTTGGGGAAGAGCGTCAGGTCCGCGTAGGCCTTGACGTCGGACCGGGGGTCGAAGTCGAGGGACTCCGCCCGCCTCAGCCAGAAGGGAGAGCCGGTCTCCGGGTTGAAATGCCATTCCATCGCGGCCCGGACGAGTTCGTCGGGGTCCGGGGCCGTGTCGTGTGGCAGGTCCAGAATCGACTGCTCGATGGGCGCCACTCGTCCTCCAAATTGCCTCAGCATCGCGGGATATTCCTCATCCGATCACCGGACGCGGTGACCGGGCCTGAGTAGTGACTACTCAATGAGGCGAGGGAGAATCTCGGGCAGAGTGAGTACCGGTGTGTACGCGCGTCGATCGGAGAAGCCGGTGAAGGCGATGGTCGCTTGGTGGGATCTCACCGAGTCGGGGGAGAGCGTGGAGACGCTCCGGAATTTCATCCACGAGGAGGAGGAGTCCTGGCGGGACATACCCGGACTGCTCCTGAAGGTGTGGATATCCGACCCCGCGTCCGAACGGTGGGGCGCGGTGCTCGTGTGGGAGTCCGAGGAGGCGGCGAAGAGCGCGGTGCTGCCGCGCAGCCCCGCCGGGGCGATCGGCCACGCGGTGGACTTCCGGGCGTGGTTCGACGTGGAGGCGGCCGTCGGGCCCGGCCTTGCGCTGCCGCACCTCGCGGCCTTGGGCGGGGTGGCCGCGGGCGCACCGGCCGGGGAGTAGCGCGCCGGCCGCGGCGCCCCCGAGTGCAGGGGCGCCGCGGCCGGTGTCGTACGGTCGCGCGTCGGGCCGCCGTTCACTCGGCCGGGCGGATGTTCCGGTTGAAGCGGAACAGGTTGGCCGGGTCGAACCTGGCCTTGAGTCCCGCGAGCCGCCGGTGGTCGGCCGGCTCCCAGAAGTCCTCGTCCGGCGCCGGGGGCGGGCCGTCCGCCAGGCCGCCGTACACCAGGCTCTGGAACCGGCCGCCGACGGACTCGGCGGCGAGCACCCCGAGCACCTTCTCCTGGACCGCGCGTACCTCGCCCGGTGCCGCGCCCATCAGCGGCATCAGGACGCGCAGCAGGTAGCGGGCCGAGCGGTGGCCCACCGCGTTCGCCGGCTCGGGCGCCCGCCCGAGCGCCCCGCCCAGGTGGCGTACGTCGACCACGCAGGGCAGGCCCGCGGCGGGGCCGGCCAGCTCCGTCACCACGTCGGCCTGCTCCGGGCCGAAGGACCGCACGAGCAGGTTGTCGCCCTCGTAGGCGTGCGGCGTGGGCGGGTCGTGGTAGATGTCGCCGCATTCGGTGTACGGCATCTCCGCGACGGTGTCGGAGACGCGGGGCCCGAGCGCGCGCAGCGGTGCGACGAGTTCCGCGCCCGTACGGGAGTCCCCGGTGTACGCGATACGGACATGGCCCACGTGACGCCCGCGGAGTCCGGCCGGGAACATCGGCAGATCGGGGTAGTCGAGCAGGGAGACCGAGGACGTCAGGGTCTCGGGCAGGTCCTCCGTCCACCGGAGGTACGACGCGAGCAGCCCCGGCGTACGGGCGAGGTCGAAGACCAGCTCACCGCCGTACAGCCGGCTGACCGGCACCAGGTCGATCTCCATGCCGGTGACCACACCGAAGTTGGCGCCCGCGCCGCGCAGCGCCCAGAACAGCTCCGGGTCGTCGTCCGCGGTCACCCGCCGGAGCCGGGCGTCGGCGGTGACGACGTCGATGGAGGCGACGCGGTCGGCCGCGTAGCCGAACTCCCTGGCCAGCAGGCCCAGTCCACCGCCGAGGACGTAGCCGACGGCGCCGACACCCGGTGCGGAGCCGTTCAGCGGGGCGAGGCCGTAGCGGGCCGCGGCGTCGATGACGTCGGCGAAGGTGGTGCCCGCGCCGATCCGGGCGGTGCGGGCCGCCTGGTCGATCGTGACGCCCGTCAGCGCGGCGGTGCTGATGAGCATGGAGCCGTCGGTGGCGGCGGCGAGGCCGTGCCCGGTGGCCTGGACCGCCACCGGCAGGTCGTGGGCGGCGGCGAACGCCACGGCCGACACCACGTCCTCGGCGTCGGCCGGCCGGACCAGTACGCCGGGCCGGTGCCGGTACGCGGTCTGGAAGCCCGCGCACCCGGCGGCGAAGCCCTCGTCGCCCGGCAGCAGTGCCTCGCCACGCATCCGGTCGCGCAGTCCGGCGACGGCGGCGGCGACGGCGTCAGCGGCAGCGTCCATGGGGGTCCTTCCTCATCTGTTCGTGTGCTGGTGGTTCCCGGGGCCGCCGTCGCTCACAGCAGGATCGGCTCCAGCTGTCCGGAGACGACCAGTTCGCGCAGCGCCTTGCGGTCCACCTTGCCGTTGGCGTTCAGCGGGAAGGTGTCCGCGAGGTGATAGGTCAGCGGGATCATGTACGGCGGCAGCGTCTCGCGCAGTCCTTCGTCCACCGCGTCGAGGTCGAGGTCGTCGCCGGACAGGACGGCGGCCAGCACCGTCGTGCCCTCCTCGTCGCCGGGGACGGCCACGACGACGGCCTGGGCGACGCCCTTCCGCCCGAGCAGGTGGGCCTCGACCTCGCCGGTCTCGATGCGGTGGCCGAGGATCTTGACCTGGGTGTCGAGGCGGCCGACGTAGCCGTACTCGCCGTTCCCGGTGCGGCGCGCCAGGTCGCCCGTGCGGTACCAGCGGTGCAGGCCGCCGTCCGGCGACTCGATGAGGTGGAAGGCGCGCTCCGTCTGCTCGGGGGTGTCCAGATAGCCCTGGAAGACCTGGGCCCCGGAGAGGCAGAGTTCGCCGCTCTCCCCGTCGGGGACCGGGCTGCCGTCCTCGGCCAGGACGGCCGCGGCCATGCCCGGGTAGGGGGAGCCGATCGACACGATGCCGTTGAGCGCGCGGGCCGGTGAGGTGGCGGCGTCCCAGCGGTGCACCAGGCAGGCGATGGTCGCCTCCGTCGGCCCGTAGAGGTTCTCCACCACGGAGTGCGGGGCCGCCTCCTGCCACGCCTGCGCGGTGGACGCCGGCAGCGCCTCGCCGCAGAACAGGCTCCAGCGCAGGGACGGCAGGCTGCCCGGCTCCAGCGCCCCGCTGCGCTGCTGGAGCACCGCCACGGACGGGACCGAGAACCAGACGGTGATGCCGTTCTCGCGGACGAAGTCCAGCGGCCGCATCAGGTCGAAGCTGTTCATCGGGACCAGGCAGGCACCGCTGGTCCAGGCCATGAACAGGTCGAAGACCGACAGGTCGAAGGTCTGGTCGAAGGTGTTGGTCAGCCGGTCGTCCGCCGTGAGTCCGTACCGCTCGGTGTTGGCGGCCAGGAACGCCGTCACGTTGGCGTGGGCGATCTCCACGCCCTTGGGGCGGCCGGTGGACCCGGAGGTGAACAGCAGATAGGCGCCGTCCTCCGGGTCGCTCGCGACCGGCGTGGCCAGGGGCGCGCACTTCTCTACGCCGGGGCGGGTGAGCACCCGGACCCGGTCGGGGAGGTTCGCGGGCGCCTCGTCGCTCTCCGGCAGCAGGACCGCGGGGGCGTCCGCCGTCCCCGCCAGGAGCCGGCCGAGGCCGGCCAGCGAGCCCGGGTCGGCCAGGACGACGTCCACCTCGGCGCGTTCCAGGATGTCGCGGTTGCGGGCCACCGGGTACTTCTTGTTCAGCGGCACCACGGTGGCCCCCGCGTACAGGGCGGCGAGGAATCCGGCGTAGGTGACGAGGCTGCGGTGGCCGAGGAGGCCGACGCGGCGGGGCCGCCCGTCGAGCGTGGTGATCGCCGACGCCCACTGCCGGGCGATGCCGTCCAGTTCCCGGTACGTCCAGGTGCGCCCGTCGAGGAGCAGCGCGGGGCGGTCCGGGACCCGTCCGGCCGAGGTCAGGAAACCGGAGTGGAGGAGGGGGGAGGCAGCTGCCTTCATGGTGTTCTCGCGTTCCGCTTCGATGGTCCGACGGATTCGACGGGGTGGGGCGTCACGGCTGGAGCCGGTCGACGCGCCACTGCGCGCCGGCCCGCTCGTACCGCAGTCGCTCGTGCAGCCGGTCCGCGCCGTCGGCCCAGAACTCCACGCTGTCGAAGCCGAGTTCGTAGGCGGCGAAACCGTCCGGGCAGGGCAGTGGGGCGCCGCTCGCGCCCAGCGCCAGGGCCCGCCCGCGCAGCGTCTCCACCGCGGCGAGGCCGTCCAGCGGCTCGCTCTGGCGAGAGGCCGTCGACATGGCGTGGGTGAAGACGGCGCGCGCCCGCCACAGTTCCGCGGTCGCGGCGGCCGGCAGCCGGTGGACCGGTCCGGCGACGGAAATCTGCTGGCTGGTCTCGCGCCAGTACAGCACCCCGGAGGCCCACGGGTTGACGGCCAGGTCGCGTCCCTTGCGGCTGCCCTCGTGGGTGAGGAACACGAGGCCGGTGTCGGTCACCTGGTTGATCACCACGATCCGGCTGGAGGACCGGCCGCGGGCGTCGGTGGTGGCGAGTGCGAGCGCGCGCGGCTCGCGCACCTCGTCGCGCACCGCGTCGGCGAGCCATCCGCGCAGCAGCCCGACCGGCTCCGCGGGCGGGTCGGTGAACTGCGGGAAGGCGGCCGCGACCGTCGCGGTCATGCTTTCCGACCTCGAACTGCTCATGACTCTCTCCATGGTTCCGGATCCGGCTCGGCCAACTGCTCTGCGGGGCGCGGCGGCCGCGTCACAGCCGCAGGGTCCCTTCGAGGGCGATGACCCCGTCGCCGCCCACCTCGACGCGGGTGACCAGCTCCCCGCTGCCCTCGGCGAGCGCGTGCATCGGGGACGGCCGGCCCATCTCGACGCCCTGGGTGATGACGATGCGCTGCCCGTACCCGATCAGGCCGTGCCGGGCCAGGTGGATCGCTATCGGCCCGGCGGCGGAGCCGGTGGCGGCGTCCTCGACGACTCCGTAGGCGGGCGAGAACATCCGGCTGCGCCAGTTCGTGCCGCTCCCGGCGAAACAGTTGGCCGCCATGTCCTCGAACGCGGCCAGGGCTCGGTGGTCGGGGCTGAGCGCGGACAGTTCCGCCACGCTGCCGAGGGCGACCAGGACGTGGCGCGGGCCGTTGCGGTAGATGTCGACGGGCAGGGCGGTGTCCGGCACGCCGAGCGCGGCCAGCAGCTCCTCCCGCCGGTCGAAGGGCTCCCAGACCGGCACGGGCTGCTGCATCCAGGCGGCGGTGACCACGCCGTCCGTACGGACCAGCTCGAACGGCACGATGCCCATGGCCGTCTCCAGCTTGAGCTGGTCCAGCGGGCCCCGGTTGCCGATCGCCACGGCGGTGCCGAGCAGCGGGTGCCCCGCGAACGGGAGCTCGTTGACGGGGGTGAAGACCCGGATGTGCGCGTCGCCGCCCTGCTTGGGGGTGAGTACGAAGGTGGTCTCCGAGAGGTTCATCTCACGGGCGATGCGCTGCATCTGGGCGGGCGTCAGGTCGTCCGCGTCGAAGTAGACGGCGACCGGGTTGCCCTTGAGCGGTTCCGTCGCGAAGGCGTCGACGACCACGTAGGAGTGCATGGTGGTTTCTCGCTGTTCTGTCGTCATGGGGCGAACACGTCCGCCAGGGCGGTGGCGAGGACGCGGGGGCCGTTCTGGGTGAGCACGGACTCGGCGTGGAACTGCATGCTCATGAAGTGCGGGCCGCGCAGCCCGTACACCTCCCCGGTGCCGGGATCCCGGCTGACCTCCACCACGCCCACGCCGTCGACGTCGTGCTTGTCCTCCGTGCTGCGGGCGGCGAACGCGTTGTAGAAGCCGACGCGTTCGCGGGAGCCGAAGAATTCGATCTCCTGCTGCAGGCCCTGGTTGGGGACGGGCAGCCGGGTCACCTCCAGGCCGAGTTGCAGGCTGAGCACCTGGTGGCTGAGGCAGACCGCGAGGAAGGGGCGGCGCTCCGCGAGGAGGGTGCGGACCGCGGTGTGCAGATGGCCGATCCGCGGGTGACCGGTGTCGCCCGGGTCGCCGGGCCCCGGGCCCATCACGACGATGTCGTGGTCGGCGAAGGAGTACGCCTCGTCGAAGCGGCGCACGGTCACGTCCAGGTCCATGGAGCGCAGCTGCCCGGCGATCATCGCGGTGAAGGTGTCCTCCGCGTCGACGACCAGGACGCGCCGTCCGGCGAACGCGGGGGGCGCGGTCGGCCGGTCGCCGGCGTCCCGCAGCCAGAAGCCCGCGAGGGAGTCGTTGCGGCGCTCCAGGGCCGCCCGTACCTCGGGGGTGTCGCCGAAGCTGCCGATGCCGCCGGCGTCCAGGGCGGAGAGCAGCCCGGACGCCTTGGCGCGGGTCTCCGCGGCCTCCCCGGCGGGGTCCGAGTGGCGTACCAGGGTGGCGCCCACGCCGATGTCCACCCGGCCCGTCGCGTCGATGTCCGCGGTACGGATGAGGATGGCGGAGTCCATCGCCCGGGCGCCGTGCGCGTCGCGGCCGATGAGGGCGGCGACTCCGCTGTAGTAGCCACGGCCCTTCGGCTCGTACGCGTCGATGACCCGGGCGGCGCTCTCCAGCGGTGAACCGGTCACCGTGGGCGCGAACATGGTCTCGCGGAGGATCTCGCGCGGGTCGCGGTCGGTCCGGCCCTCGATGAAGTACTCGGTGTGGGCGAGCCGGGCCATCTCCTTGAGGTAAGGGCCGACGACCCGGCCGCCGTCCTCACAGATCCGGGCCATCATCTTCAGTTCCTCGTCGACGACCATGTACAGCTCGTCGGACTCCTTGCGGTCGGCGAGGAAGTCGAGGACTCCGGGGAGGGTGGGGCCGGCGGCCGGGTAGCGGTACGTGCCGCTGATGGGGTTCATCACGGCGGTGCCGCCGTCGAGGCTGACGTGCCGCTCCGGGGAGGCGCCGACGAGCGTGCGCTCCCCGGTGTGGATCAGGAACGTCCAGTAGGCGCCGGTCTCCTGCCGGACGAGCCGGGAGAAGAACGACAGCGCGGCCGCCGGCCCGTAGTCGTCGAGGGTGGCGACGAACGACCGCTTGATGACGAAGTTCGCGCCCTCGCCCGCGCCGATCACCTCGCGTACGACCCGGCGGACCACGTCCTCGTACGCCTCGTCGTCCACGTCGAAGTGGCCGCCGGTCAGGCGCGTCGGCACCTGCGGGATGCGCCGCAGCGCGTCACCGAGGGGGACCTCCTGCTGCGCGGTCACGCTCAGCGCGACCAGCGGCGTACCGTCGTCGGCGGCGACGAAGCCACGCTCGGCGATCTGCCGGTACGGGACGATCGCGAGCACCTCGTGCCGGCCCCCGGTGGCGGCGTCCGGCGCATCGGGCAGCGGGACGCCGGCGAGGGTGCCGGGTGTGGTGACATCGCCGACGAGTACGTCGAGGGTGTCGGTGCCGCCCGCCTCCGGGCGGTACAGCAGGGCGAAGGCGCCGTACCGGCCGGCCAGGACGCGGTCGAGCAGATCGCCGGTGTTTACGGTCACGCGAAGACCTCCTTGGCGGTGACGACGACGGCGCAGCGCCCGGCGGCGTAGTCGAGGGCGAGCCGGTGGTGGCGCTCGTCGAAGTCGGCGACGGCGTCGGCTACGACGAACGGCTGGATGTCGTTGGTGAACGCCTCGACGGCCGTCATGAGGATGCCGACGTGGGCGTAGACGCCGCAGACGATCAGCTGGTCGCGGCCGGCCTCGCGCATCCGCTCCAGGAGCGGGGAGTTGTGGAAGGCGCTGTAGCGCCACTTGGTCAGCTGCCAGTCGCCGTCCCGGGGTGCCAGCGCGTCGACGACGGCGCGGTCCGCCTCGTCCTTGCGCATGCCCGGGCCCCAGAAGTCCACGAGGAGGCCGCGTTCCCGCTCGGTCATGCTGCCGGGCTGGGCGGTGTAGGCCACCGGTACGCCGAGGGCGGCGCACCGGTCGCGCAGCGCCGCCGCGTTGCTCACCAGCGGGTCGCGCATGCTGTCCGGGAAGGGCGCGAGGAAGTACCGCTGCATGTCGTGCACGAGGAGCACGGCGCGGTCGGGATCGGGTGTCCATCGTGCGGTGTTGGCGGGCAGGTCGCCCGCGGCCGGAAGCGCGTAGGGCTCGATGGGGGGAAGTCCAGCCATGGCTTTGCCTTTCGGTGCCTCGTTCAGGCGTTCCAGGTGGAGACCACGGAAACGGCCTGCCGGAGATTGAGCCGCGGGTCGCAGAACGTCAGGTACTTGTCGCCGACATGGGCGAGTCCGGCCGCGTCGGAGGCGCACTCGGTCACGTCGTGCGGGGTGGTCTCCAGGTGCAGTCCGCCGCAGACCCCGCCGGCGCCGACGACGGCCTCCTGGAAGCGCCGTACCTCCTGCGCGACGGTGTCGACCCGCCGGGTCTTGTTGCCGTCCGGTGCGACGACGGTGTTGCCGTGCATGGGGTCGGTCAGCCAGATGACGGGGTGGCCTTCGTCGCGTACGGCCGCCACCAGGCGGGGGAGCCGGTCCGCGACCAGATCGGCGCCCATCCGGGCGATCAGGGTGAGCCGGCCGGGCTCCCGGTCCGGGTCGAGGAGCGCGCACAGGGCCAGCAGCTCGTCCGGCGTCATCGAGGGGCCCACCTTGCAGGCCACCGGGTTGCTGACCCGGGCGAGCAACGCGACGTGGGCGCCGTCCGGTTGGCGGGTCCGCTCGCCGATCCAGGGCCAGTGCGTGGAGCCGAGGTAGAGCCGGCCGTCCTCGGCGGTACGGAGCATCGGCAGCTCGTAGTCGAGCAGCAGCGCCTCGTGGCTGGTCCACACCGGGGGCCCGATCGGGTCCCGCAGGGGCTCGGGGGACTGCCAGCCCAGGTGCTTCATGATGTCGTCCGCCGCCATGGTGCAGGTGAGGATGCGCAGCGGGTCGAGGCACCGGGTGTCCGGGTCCGGCTCGGGGCCGTTGACCATGTGCCCGCGGAAGACGGGCAGCAGGTGGTCGCCCACGAGCTCGGTCGGGTTGGAGCGGGGCTTGGCGAACTGGCCCGCGATCCGGCCGACCCGGATGACGGGCTTGTCGGCCGTCATCCGGAGCGTGCCGGCCAGCAGGTCCAGGAGCGCCACCTTCCGGGACACGTCGGTGGCGGTGGACTCCGCGGGGTCCTCGGCGCAGTCCCCGGCCTGGATCACCAGCGCCTCGCCGTCGACGACCCGCGCCAGCGCCGCCCGCAGCGCGCCGAGGTCCTCGGCGCGCACGAGTCCGGGCCGTGCCGCCAGCGCCTCCCCCACCCGCGCGACCTGCGGCAGGTCGAGCCAGTCAGGCTGCTGCAACGCCTCGCGGACACGTATGTCGCGCAGGACTTCGTCCACAGGTTCTCCTCCGCAGCAGTGGGAACGGCCTGGTCAGGTGGGGATGCCCGCGCGCTTGATCTCGGGGACGGGAATCCCCAGGGAGCGCAGCTGCTCGAACGGGTTCATGAACTCGCGCTGCCGCGTGATCTTGCCGTTGTCGAGTTCGAAGGAGTGCAGGAAGTGGTTCTCGTAATGGCCCTCGGGGTAGTCCGCGAAGCGGACCTTGCCGCGGCCGTCGCACTCCACCCAGAAGAAATTGGGGTCCTGGGTCTCGAAGATCCGGACGTTGTACCACTCCCAGTCCGGGAAGGTCCTCAGCGACCACACGGCGTGCTCGCCGAGCCGGTCGCGTCCATTGATGCTGATCGGGGCGCCGGTGTCGGTGGTCCACAGACCGCCGATGCCGTCCTCCGTGAAGAGCAGGTGCCGTTCCAGACGGGCCTGTCCGAGACAGGTCATGTACGTCTCCACCGTCGCCCGGTTGATTCGACGCAGTTCGACCTCATCGGTGAAACCGTTGATCTGACCGGATTCGCTCATGCTTGACTCCCAACTCGGCGCTGACCAGGCTGATCCGCTTTCCCGAGATGAAAGGATTGCCGGGCGCCGACTTCTCTGCAAGCAAGAGAATTTCAGGCCATGGTCAGAGTCGGTGAAGCTTCGGCCGGAGACGACGAGAATGGTCAGAGGAATGTCAATCCGCGGGTAAATCTATGGCGCCGCGGGCGCCGGAGGCCCCTCGGGCGGGGCGCCGCGCACCCCTCAGGCGCTGCCCAGTTGAAGGCCGACGCCCTGGACGGTGAGGACCCACGCGCCGTCCCCCAGCTTCCTGCGCAGACCGCCGATATGGGCGTCGAGGGTGCGTGGTGAGCTGCCGTCACGACACACGGACTGGAGGACCCGCCACCGCGGGACGACCGTTCCGGGCGTCAGCGCGAGCAGGAGGAGCAGGTCGAACTCCTTGGGCGTGAGGTCGATCCGCCGCCCGCGCAGGGTGACGTGGCGGTCCTCGGCGTCGATGAGCAGCGGGCCGTGGCCGATCACGCGCGGCGAGTCGCCGTAGGCCCGTACGCGGCGCAGGACGGCCTCCATCCGGGCCATCAGCTCGCGGAACCCGTAGGGCTTGACGAGACAGTCGTCGGCACCGGCCCGCAGCCCCAGGACGAGGTCGAGTTCGGTGCCCCGGGCGGTCACGGCGATGACCGCGGTACGTCCCGCCGCGCGGATCCGCCGGCACACCTCGAGCCCGTCCAGGTCCGGCAGTTCGAGGTCGAGCAGGACCAGATCCGCGCCGGCGAACGCGTCGAGCGCGGCCGCGCCGGTGGCCACCCGGTCCACGTGGTGCCCGTGCCGCCGCAACCCCGTGACCAGGGCCGCCGCCTCGTCGTCGGCGTTCTCCACCACGAGCAGCCGCCAGGCGGCGGGCAACCGCCGTGTCCGAGCCCGGTCGACCACCATCTCCCCCTGTCCCCCGTCCCAGCGCCGTTGCCGTGCTGCGTACCCTCCCACGATCTGAGTAGCGGCTACTCAGGCTTCGGCGGAGGGCCACGTGGTGATCTGAGGACGTCGGAACGCACAGCAGGCCGCACCGTCATCGCGTGACGGCACCGGAAGGGATCGACCATGAAGTTCGAGGACGTGTACCTGTCCAGTCTCGGGGCTTTCGTACCGGGTCTGGTGACGACGGAACAGGCGGTGGAGAAGGGGTGGTACGACGCGGACACCCGGAAGGCCTCGGGCCTGGAGTCCGTCGCGATCGCCGATTCGCTCTCCGCCCCCGAAATGGCCGTGCTGGCCGCGGAAGTGGCGATACGACGATCCGGCCACGGCCCCGAAGACTTCGGCGCGCTGTTCCACTCGTCCGCCTACCACCAGGGCCCGGACGGCTGGTCGCCGGCGCACTACATTCTCCGTAACACGCTGAACACGCCCATCACTGCGCTGGAAATCAAGCAGGGCTGCCAGGGAATGCTTTCCTCCCTCGCCTTTTCCGCGCACCGGCTCGCGTGCGACCCGCGGAATTCCGCGGTTCTTCTCACCGCCGCCGACAATTACTCGGCGCCGCTCATCGACCGCTGGACGACCTCGCGCCTGTCGATCTTCGGTGACGGCGCGGCGGCGGCCGTCGTCTCGCGCACGGGCGGATTCGCCAAGCTGCTCTCCATCGGTACGCACTCCTCCCCCGCGATGGAGTCGCTGCACCGCGGCAGCGAGCCGATCTTCCCGCCGGCGGTGACCGTCGGCCGGGCGCTCGACTACGAGGAGCGCGTCAAGTTCTGGATGGACGAGTGGTCCAAGGGCAACACTCCCCCCATCGCGCACCCGGGCGAGGTGCTGCAGATCGCCCTCGACGAGGCCCTGGACGACGCCGGCATCACCGCCGACGAGATCACCCGGGTCTGCCACCCCAGCGCCACGCTCGACGCGCTGCGGGACCAGTTCCTCGACCCGATCGGCTTCACGCTGGAGCACGGGATCTGGGAGCACACCAAGAAGGTCGGTCACATCAGCGCGGCGGACGTGTTCATCGGCCTGGAGCACCTGTGGAGCACCCGGCAGGTCGGCCCCGGCGACAAGGTGATGCTCTTCACCGGCAGCCCCGGCTTCGAGGCAGGCGTGGCGATCCTGGAGATCGTCGCCGAGCCCGACGCGTGATCAGCGCACCCGCACCCAGGACCTCCGGACCCTCGGAAAGGACCACCACACCATGATGAGTGACCACACGGACCGGGCGAAGGCCGCGAGCGCCGCGCCCCTGACGGGCGAGGAACTGCGCTCGGCGCTCGCCGGCCTGATCGGCGTCCCGGCCGCCGAGATCGCGGACGACGCCAACCTGATCCAGCTGGGTCTCGAGTCTCTGCAGGTGATGCGGCTGGCGACCAAGTGGCGCCGGGCGGGCCTGAGCGTGGCCTTCGGAGACCTGGCGGCGGACCCGACGTTCGCCGCGTGGAACGAGCGGGTCACGCGGGAGCTCGCGGAGAAGTCTGCGTGAGCGGTGCGTGATCGGTGTCGTGAGCGGTGCCTGTGCGGTGCTGAGCACGACGTCCACGGGGACCCGTTCGGGTCAGGCGATACGCGTGAGTGGGGAGGGGCCCAGGCCGAGCCGGGGCGCGAGCTCGGCCCTGGTGGTGACGGCGAGCTTCCCGTAGGCGCGGTAGAGATGGTTCTCGACGGTGCGTACGGAGAGGACGAGCCGGTCGGCGATCTCCTGGTTGGACAGGGAGACCGCGAGCGTCACGATCTCCCGCTCACGGGCCGTCAGTTCCTTACGGGTACGGGTACGGGAGGGGCATGAGCCGGCCGGCAGCGCCCACTCGGGCGGGGTGGCGCCGCAGCGTGAGACCAGCTCCGCGCTCGCGGCCCGTGCCGCCCGCGCGGCGGCACGGTCGCCCGACGCGTGGTGGGCCCGCGCGGCCGTGGCCGCGGCCTCCGCGGCGAGCGGCAGCAGTCCGAGGGCGCCGAAGCGCCGCGACACGTCCGCCAGGGCGTGCCCGTCGTCGTCCCCGAGCGCGAGGAGGTGGCGCAGCCGTACGTCGTGGTCCGCCGGCGCGCTTGCGGTGGCATCCCGCCACAGGGTCGCCGCCGCGCGCGCCTCACCGGCCCGGGCGGCGAGGTGCAGTGCGGCGAGGCCCTGGGTACGGCGGCCGGCGGCCAGCGCGCGGCGGGCCGTCTCCAGCGCCTGGCCCGCGGCGCCCTCGCGGTCGCCCCGGTACGCCGTCACCAGCGCCTCCTCCAGCGCCACGGCGTCCGCCATCAGGGGGTACAGCCACGCGTCGCGCTGCGCGACCCGGGCCTCCTCCAGCAGGGAGGCGGCTTCGTGGACGTCGCCCGACTCGGCCACGGCACCGGCCAGTTGGGCGATGCGCCAGGGGCGCGGCGCCGCCCAGTCGGCGGGCCCGCCGTGCGCGGCGGCCTCCCGCAGCAACTCGACCGCCCGCGCCGTACGACCGGCGCCCCGCAGCGCGCGCGCCTCCAACAGACCGGTGTACGCCCGGAAGCGCGGACCCCCGTCGGCGGCCTGGGCCCGCATCTCGCCGAGCGCCGCCTCGGCCCCGACCGGCCCACGCGCGTCCAGCGTGATCCACCCGGTGAGGAAGTGGTGCTCGATCCGGCCCACGTCATCGTGCTCGGCCAGGGCGACGGGCCGGCTCTCACGGAGCACGTCGAGGGCTCCCTCGCTGTCACCCGACACATACTGAAGGAGCGCCGAAAGGGCAGACGCCCCGGCTGCCGAGCCCGCCAGGGCTCGGGCCTCCGCCGTTCGGTCCTTGAAGAGGCGGATCAGGGCTCGTACGGTCCGGTCCGTGCCGGCGGCCGCTTCCGCTTCCGCGAGGCGGCGCAGGCCGAAGGCCAGGTTGAGGGCGCGGGTGCGGATCACCGGGCCGGACTGGGGGACCGTGCCGAGGACGGCCTCCGCCTCGATGTGCCTGTGCTGCCCGGCCAGGGACTCGCCGAGCGTCGTCAGCAGGCCGGCGTCGGCCTCGGCAGCCGGCACGGCCCGGCACAGCAGCTCGGCCAGCCGGTGGTCCTCGCCACGCAGCGCACCGGCGGCGGCCTTCCGAAGGCCGGCGGGACCGGGCAGGGCCCCCGTACCCAGCCGGACCCGGACGACGCGCGCCAGGTCGTCGGGGCGGCGGGCGCCGGTGCGTTCGATGGCGTCGGCGATCCGGAGCCGTAGCCGGCGGGCCGTCAGTTCGGGCAGCGAGGCGGCGACCACGGCCTCGCACAGCGGGTGCGCGAGCCGCAGCGACAGCCGGAACCCGGAGCGCAGGGCCACCAGGACACCACGCGCGTTCAGGGACTCCGCGGCCTCGCCCAGCTCGCTGACGAGCGGCAGCCCGGCCTCCAGCGTCCCGGCGAGCGCCAGCATGCTCACCAGCTCACGCTCGCCCGGGTCCAGGTCACCGAGCAGCAGATCCACCAGGTCGGCCAGCCGGCCGCCGGGTGCGTCGCGGAGCCCGGACCAGCGCCAGGTCCCGTCGACCTGCCGCAGGGTGCCCTCGGCGAGCGCGTCCTCGGCAACCTCCCGCAGGATCAGGGGGTTGCCACGCGTCAGTTCCCAGAACCGCTCCGCGGTGTCGACGGCGACCGGACCGCCGAGCCGCGCGGTGAGCATCCGCGCGGAGCCGGTCCGGTCGAGCGCCTCGACCGCGAGGCGCCGCATCCGCTTGCCGACGAGCAGCCGTCGCAGCCCGTCGGGCAGCGCGGCGCCGGGCTCGGCGGTGGCGAGCAGCAGCGCCTGCCCCCGGTGCACCATCCGGTGGGCCAGGTCGAACGTCGCCCGGTCGGCCAGATGCACGTCGTCGATGCCGATGACGACCCGCCGGTGCCCCACGTGCGGTCGCACGGCCCCGAGGACCCGGTCCCCCCGGACGACGTCCGCCCCGGCGCGCCCCGCCCGCTCCAGCGCGGCGTCCAGGAGGCTGCTCTTGCCGACCCCCGGCGCACCGACAAGCAGGGCGCTCATCCGCATGGCCGTGCACTGCTCGATCTCCGCGAGCTCGGCCTCCCGCGCGACGACGGGCCACTCGAATTCGGCTACTGCCGCCATTTCTCCCCCATGACGCCGCCACCCCGAATCACGCGAAGGTCGGGTCAGGCCTTCGCAGCGTTCGCGCGGATGTAGACGATCGGGACCGGGACGGTGATGAGACCGTTCTCGTCCCTGAGGGTGTCCAGGCGCCGGGATACCTCCGCGACGACCTCGGCACGCTCCTTCTCCTCGATGCGCTCCCACATTCCGCGCATTCCGGTGGTGTACGTGAATTCGACCCACTGCTCGCCAGAATTCACGACGACCGGCAGGTCCTCCTCGCGTACGACCACGTCGACGAAGCCGGCCTCGACCAGGGTCTTCTCGATCGACTCCGGGGTGGCCAGCCAGTTAGCACCGGCGTTCGCGAACTGGGAGTCGTAGGCACCGCTCTGCTTCAGGGACTGCAGCATGTACGGCATCAGCAGCTCGTTCACGATCTCCGGGAACAGCGACCACTTGCCCCGCGCCGTGGAGAAGAACGACGGCGCGGCCGTGGCGAACCGCCCACCCTGACGGAGAACCCGCAGGTAGGGGGTGACGTCATCGGCGCTCTTGACCCAGATGAAGAGGCTGCAGCTACCGATGACGGCGTCGAACCGACCCTCGTCGAACTCCGGCCGCTGTCCGTTCATGACGGAGACGGCGACATGCCCGAGGCCGCGCTCGCGGACGTCCTCCTGCGCGTACTTGACCATCTCCTCGGAGATGTCGACGCCGACGACCTCACCCTTCTCGCCGACGATCTCGGCGGCCGGGAAGAGGGCGGCGCCACGGCCCGAGCCGATGTCGAGCACGGAATTCCCGGCGGATATCTCCGAGAATTCGACGAGCCGACGGCCGATGGGTCCGAAGAATTCGACACCGCTCTGGTCGTAGGACTTCGCGGTGCGGTTGAACAGGTCGTGCATCTCTCCGGTATTGTCGGCGTTCCCCATGTCAAATCCCCCTCGTCGAGGTGAGAGGGTCGCTCGAATTGCCCTCCCATAGCATGAGGCCGATCTCAACACAGCCCCCGGCCGGACGTCCAATAGCCAGGCCTTCTCGCGATATCGAGAAACGTTATGGTGGCGGAGGGGCCCCTCGCGCAGGCCCCCGTGCAGCCCCTCGCGCCAGTCCCTCGCGCCAGCCCCTCGTACGGCCCAATCCCGCGCGCCCCGGCCGGGCGAGCGAACTTGACTGGCCGGGTGGACACTCTCGCGAAGCCCTCTGGAGCCGCCTACCGGAACCTGGTCATGGAGGTGAGCAAGGTCGCAGCGCGTCGCCCCTGAGAGCCGGGAAGAATACCCCTCGGCATCCCGCTACGCGAGGAGGACGACCCGTGGACGCGCTGTTCCCGGCCCTGGCGGCCGGTTCGGACCGACCCGCACTGCGCTTCGGCGCCGAGACGCTCACGTACGACGAACTGGGCAGGGTGGCCGGTGCCTTGGCGGTGCGGATCGCAGGCGCGGGGCGGGTCGCCGTCTGGGCCACGCCGACCGCCCGGACGGCGGTCGCGGTGGTCGCCGCGCTGCTCGCCGGCGTACCGGCGATCCCGCTCAACCCGCGCACGGGCGAACGGGAGTTGGCGCATATCCTCGGCGACAGCACCCCGGGCGTCGTGCTCGCGGGCGCGGACGACGACCTCCCGGCGGGGCTCGCGGAACTGCCCCGGATCGACGTGGAGACGGCGGTCGCGCACGACACCCCGGTCTCCGCGAACTCCGGTGGGCGGCCCGGCGACCCCGAGTCCGCCGCCCTGATCGTCTACACGTCCGGCACCACCGGCCCGCCCAAGGGCGTCGTCCTCTCCCACCGGGCGATCGCCGCCTCGCTGGACGCGCTGGAGGAGGCCTGGGCCTGGACGGGCGACGACGTGCTCGTGCACGCGCTGCCGCTCTTCCACGTGCACGGGTTGATACTCGGGATCCTCGGGCCGCTGCGGCGCGGCGGCTCGGTCCGGCACCTCGGCGCGTTCTCCGTCGAGGGCGTGGCCCGGGAACTGGGCGCGGGCGGCGGCACGATGCTGTTCGGCGTACCGACGATGTACCACCGGATCGCGGACGCGCTGGCCGGCGATCCGGCGCTGGTGCGGGCGCTGGCCGAGGCGCGGCTGCTCGTCTCGGGCTCGGCGGCGCTGCCGGTCCACGACCACGAGCGGATCACGGCGGCGACGGGCCGGACGGTGGTCGAGCGGTACGGCATGACGGAGACGTTGATGCTGTGCTCTCTGGGGGTACACCCCCAGACCCCCGCGTCCGTCCCCGTGGGCTCCCCGCCGCGCCCCGGGTCCGTCGGGCTGCCGCTGCGGGGCGTGGAGTTGCGCCTGGTGGAGGAGGACGGCTCGGAGCTCGGCGCGCCGTACGACGGGGAGCGCGTCGGCGAGATCCAGGTGAAGGGCCCGAACCTGTTCAGCGCGTATCTGAACCGGCCGGACGCGACGGCGGCCGCGTTCGACGGGGAGTGGTTCCGCACCGGTGACGTGGCGGTCCGTGAACCGGACGGGTACGTACGGATCGTGGGCCGCAAGGCGACCGACCTGATCAAGAGCGGCGGGTACAAGATCGGCGCGGGCGAGATAGAGAACGCGCTGCTCGACCATCCGGCGGTGCGGGAGGCCGCGGTGACCGGCGAGCCGGACCCCGATCTCGGGGAGCGGATCGTGGCGTGGGTGGTCGCGGAGGACGCGGCGAAGCCGCCGACGGCGGGGGAGCTGGCGGACCATGTCGCCGGGCAGCTCGCCCCGCACAAGCGCCCGCGCACCGTCCACTTCCTCCGGGCGCTGCCCCGCAACGACATGGGCAAGCTCCTGAAGAAGGCGCTGCCCGAGGCCCTCGCGGAGGCCCTCGATGGCTGAGCGCCTCACGGCCCGCGAGGCCGTCGCGCTGGTCGCCGACGACTTCGTACGGCTGCCGCCGCCGGTGCCCCTCGCCCCGCCGCGCGCGGACGGGCCGATCGGCTGGGCCGGGTACGACGCGGCACGCGCGCGTGCGGCGGAGAAGACCGGCGAGGAGGAGTCCGTCCTGTACGGCCGGGCGACGATCGGCGGTCGCCGGGCGGTCCTGGTCGCCTTCGAGTTCGGCTTCCTGGGCGGCTCGCTCGGGCAGGCGGCCGGGGACCGGCTCGTCGCGGCGTACGGAACGGCCCTGGCGGACCGGGTCCCGCTGGTGTCGCTGGTGGCGACGGGCGGCAGCCGGATGCAGGAGGGCATGATCGCCCTGACCCAGCTCCAGCGCGTGGCCGAGGCGACCGTACGGCTGCGGAGGGCGGGCGTCCCCCATGTCACGGTGCTCCGCGACCCGTCGACCGGCGGCGGCTGGGCCACGGTCGGCGCGGGCGCGGACGTGATCCTCGCCCTCCCCGCAGCCCAGGTCGCCTTCGCGGGCTCCCGGGTCCGCCCACCGGACGCCGACCCGTCCGCGTACACGGCGGAGGACCAGTGGCAGCACGGCCACGTCGACGCCCTCGTCACCCCCGCCGCCCTCCGGACCACACTCGCCCTCTGGCTACGCCTCCTGACGGGCGGCGACGACCCGAGCGGGCGGGCCGAGGCCGAGCCAGGCGACCCGTCCGGCGAGCGGACCGACCGTCGGCCCGGCGGCACACCGGGCACCATGCCCGGCGCCGCACCGGGCGCGCCCGGTGACGGCGCCGCGGTCCAGGCGCCCGCCCCCGTCCGAACGCCCGCCCACGTCCCCGCGCCCGACGGCCGAGCCCCGGCCACCACCCCCGCTCCCCCGCCCCGCGCCCTCACCGAGGCCGCCCCGCCCGGGACCGGGTGGGAGGCCGTCGGACGGGCCCGGTCCGACGCCCGCCCCCGGGCCGGGGCCTATCTGGACGCCTACTTCAGCGTGCGGGCGGCCGTCCGGGGGGACCGGGCCGGTGGGGTGGACGACGGGGTGGAGTGCGGGTTCGGGCTGCACGAGGGGCGGACGGTCGCGTATGCCGCGCAGGACGGGTCCGCGACGCGCCCGGCCGGCTTCCGGACCGCCGCCCGGCTGATCCGGCTCGCGGACCGGCTCGCGATCCCCGTGCTGACCCTGATCGACACCCCGGGCGCCGCCAACGACGCCGAGGCGGAGCGGGCCGGGGCGGGTCCGGCCATCGCGGACGCGTTCACCGCGGTCGCCGAGGCACGGGTCCCGGTGACCTCGCTCCTGGTCGGCGAGGGCGGCTCGGGCGGCGCTCTCGCGCTGGCCGCGCCGGGCAGCACCTGGACCACGCCCGACGGCTACTTCTCCGTCATCGCCCCCGAACTCGCCTCGGCCATCCTCAAGCGCTCCCCCGACCAGGCCCCGGTCACCGCCGACCAGCTCCGGCTGCGCCCGCAGGACCTCGTGGCGCTGGGGATCGTGCGCGGGATCGTCGGACAGCACGAAGCCCCCTCGGCATGAGGGGGCTTCGTGGTGGGTCAGGACCCGATCAGTCGTTGTCGCCCTGGCACAGGCTGAAGTCGCCGCAGACGACGACCGTGTGATCGACGAAGACCACGTCGTTGTCGCTGCTGAAGTCCGGGCCGCCGCCGAAGTCGAAGTCCGGACCGCCGTTGGCGAGGGCCGTACCGGAGCCGAGGACGACGGCCGCGGCGGCCAGCGCGAAGGTGACAAGGGTCTTACGCATGGAAAACCTCCTGTAACGAGCGGGGTTGCTCACCTCGGAGCCTGACCACGGCATAGGACACCGGCAAACGCTGACGGGCGTTCGGGGCACACGATGGCCCATCCGAGGGGGCGTCATCCCCCGACCGGGCGCCAGGACCGGGCGCGCGGGATCGTGACCCGCAGCGAGTACGGCCGGGTGATCTGCCGGCGAGGTCGTTGCCGTCGCTGACAAGCAGCAACCGGAGCCGTCCGCCGCGTTCGTACTCCTGTACGGCCATCCCCTCGATTGTCGTCGCGGTCGGCGACGAGCGTCTTGTGGAGGATGCCGTCGCGCGCCGTCAGGTTCGTGACCCCGACCGGGGCGAGCTCGACCAGGCCGTGACCGGCGACGACGGGGCAGCCGTACTGCGCGCCGAGGGCGTACTCGCCGTTCCGTCCGCGCTGCCAGGTCTGGACGCGCTGGGGTGCGCCCGGCGGAGTCGGTGCCGTCGCCGGTGATCGGGCCCTCCATGCCCGCGACGAGCGTCCGGCCGCCGGGCCGGACGGTGAGCGACTCGAAGGTCTGGTTCTGCCGCGCCCGCCCGACGGGGGCGACCGTCAGCGTGGCGGGGACGGGGAGCCTGCCGAGGATCTCACCGCGCGGCCCGTGGCAAGAGTGCCCGGCACGGCTCGACGCCGTGCCGGGCACTCTCCACGACCGGAGGGCTACTTCACGCCCACCGCCCGGATGATCTCCTGCGTGACCGCACCTCCGCGGTCGTCGGTCGCGCCCGCCCGGAGCGAGATGAACGAGGCGCCGTCCGGCACCCGCAGCTCACCCGTCCAGGACGTGCCGCGCCACGACTTCTTGAGCGTGACCTTCTGCCAGGTGGCGCCGTCGTCGTACGAGACTTCCAGCGTGCCGCCGCCGATCGTGCCGGTGTCGGGCGCGCCCTTCACGTACTCCGCCGAGATCCCGACCGGCAGCCGGCTGCCGCCGCGCACATCGCCCTTGAGGTCGGTGTCGACGTCGAAGCCGAGGTTGATCAGCGGGAGGAAGGTCTCGCGGTCGGCCGGGGTCTCCTTCGACCGGAAGGTCCACTCGGCGTGGCCCTTGGTCGAGAGGCGCCAGCGCGCCGGGTCGAGCGTGGTGTCGGTGACGACCTTGTACTCGGCCTCCTCCGCCGGGGAGTCCCAGGCGTAGGCGCCGGAGCCCATCCTGCGGTCGACCCGGGTCCCGTTGACGTACACCTCGGTGAACTGGGTCATCGAGTCGTCGTTCCACACGTTGCCGAAGCCGGTGTGGTCCGGGCCGGTGTCGCCCCAGCCGGGGGTGTTGAACCTCAGGTTGTTGCCGACCCGCTGCTGACCCCAGCCGAGACCGGTGCCCAGCCACGGGTGCCAGACCGGCTTGAACCACTCGCGGTGCGTGGTGCTGTCGCCCCGGTAGGTGAGGATCCCGGCGCGCTCCTCGAGCGACTCCTCCAGGTCGACCGACTCGTGCCAGCCCTGGCCGCGCCCGGTGGAGACGTACTCGGTGCGCTCTGCCGGGAAGGCGATGTACTCCTTGAAGCCGAAGCCGATCGGGAAGGTGTCGGTGATCGAGTAGCGGAACTCGCCGCCGATCTCCTTGCGGCCGGTGGGCATGTGGAACGTGGAGCGTACGGTGGCGAGTTCGTCCTCGTCGGGCCGGAAGACCAGGTCGGACGGGATCGCGCCGGGGTGCCCCTCGGAGAGGTCGTAGACGTATGGGGTGTAGCGCGTGCCGGTCAGGTCGACCGCCTTCTTCCGCGCGGCGGTCTCGGCGAGCCGGGCTCCGTCGGCCGCGTTGACGGTCGCGACGCCCAGCGGCCGGTCCTCGTACGCCTCCGTGCCGAACCAGGTGTTCAGCCGGCCGGGAGCGTCGTCCGTGACGAACAGGAAGGCGGCGCCCGCGTCCTGGGCGATCTGCGCGACCTGGACGGGCGTCAGCGCGCCGGCGCGGACCAGGACTGCCTTGCCCTTCACGTTCTTGCCTGCGTACTCGGCGGCCGTGCCGGTGCCGACATCGACGAGACCGAGCCGGGAGGTGCCCTCGGGCAGCGTCGTGCCCGGCTGGATGGTGGCCCCGGAGAGCCGGCGGCCGTCGGCGCTCGCCTCCAGGAGCGGCTTGCCCAGGCGCCAGACGGTCCGGTACTCGAAGGTGCCGTTGGCGGGCTTGCGGGTCGGGGCGGCGAAGACCGAGTCGTACTTGATGGGCAACTGGACCGCGCCGCCGTAGGAGGTGCCGTTGGCGTCCCGGTCGAACTCCATGACCAGCTGGCGGGTCTCGGTCCGCTTCTCGACCTCGGCCCGGATCTCCTTCAGCTGCCGGCCGTCGAGGGTGATCTCGCGGTCGCGGTCGAGGACGATCTCCGGGTTCGTGAGGAAGCCGAGGCCGAGCGAGTCCTTGCCCTTGGAGCCACGGACGTCGAGGAAGGTGTCGACGGTGTACGTGCCGGGCTTCAGACGCAGTTCGAGCGTGCCGGACTCGCCGACGATCGCCGGGAACGGGTCGACGCCCGCGGCGAGGCGCTTGACGCCCAGGTAGGCCGGGGTCGGGGCGCCGTCACGGTCCTTGACGTGGACGGTGAGGTTGTAGCGCTCCTCCTCCTTCACCAGGCCGAGCGCGGTGTGCGCGACGGGGGCGCCGGCGGCCGAGGCGACGATCCGGCCGGAGGAGTTGCCGACCGGGGCCTTCGTGCCGTCGCCGGTGACCGTGGTCTGTGCGGTGCCCCGGGCCGGGACGGTGAGCGTGGTGTCGGCGAGGGTCGCGACGCCCGCGGGCATCCCCTCGACGGCGAGGTTCAACTCGACGGCCGCGTCGGAGTGGTTGGTGTACGTGACGGTCTTCGTGACCGGCTTGTTCTCCTCGTAGGGCCAGGAGAAGAAGCCGAGGTCGGCGGAGCCGGTGGCGGTGACGTTCGCGGTGATCGCGGCAGCGACGTCGACCCGGCCGGCGCCGAGCGCGTAGGCGGAGTCGGTGAGCGTCTTCGACGAGGACATCAGCGCGTTCTTGAGCTGGGCGCCGGTCCAGTCGGGGTGCTTCTCGGCGAGCAGCGCGGCGACACCGGCGACGTGCGGGGTCGCCATCGACGTACCGCTCATGGAGGTGTACAGCCCGGTGCCGGAGACCAGCTGCGAGCGGGCGGCGAGGATGTCGACGCCAGGCGCGGACAGGTCGGGCTTGAGGGCCTGGTCGCTGAAGCGGGGGCCCTGGCTGGTGAAGTACGCGGCCTCGTCGGCGGAGTCGACGGCGCCGATGGTCAGCGCGGAGTCGGCGGCGCCGGGCGAGCCGATGGTGCCCGGGGCGCCGCTGTTCCCGGCGGCGATGACGAAGAGGGCGCCGGTCTCGGCGGAGAGGGCGTTGACGGCCTGGGCCATCGGGTCGGTGCCGTCACTGCCCTCCCTCGAACCGAGGCTCATCGAGACGATCTTCGCGTCGATGTCCTTGGCGGCCCACTCCATGCCGGCGATGATCTCGGACTCGCTGCCGCTGCCCTCGTCACTGAGGACCTTGCCGACGGCGAGGGTCGCGCCGGGGGCGACGCCCTTCTCCTTGCCCTCCGAACCGGCGCCGCTGCCACCGACGGTCGAGGAGACGTGGGTGCCGTGGCCGTTGCGGTCGGCGACCTCCTGGCCCGCGATGAACGACTTGGACTCGCTCACCCGGTCCTTGAGGTCGGGGTGGCCGAGGTCCGCGCCGGTGTCGAGGACGGCGACCTTCACGCCCTTGCCGGTGAGCCCGGCCTCCCACGCCTTCGGGGTGCCGATCTGGGCGTTGGACTCGGCCATGGCGGCCTCGACCCGGCCGTCCAGCCAGACCTTGGCGCCGTTGCCGCCCGCCGAGCGGGTCGCGGGCGAGGTGAACGACCGCCAGAACGCGGCCGGGTCGGTCGCCTCCACCGCCGCGCCGCCGATGCTGGGCAGCGCGCGGACGGTCTCGGTGCCGCGCGGCGCGGCGGCGCGGGCGCCCTTGCCGGAGCCGTACGTCACGATCAGCGGCAGTTCGTCGGTGATGCCCTGCTCGACGAGTCCGCTGACGTCGAAGAGCCGCTTGTCCAGGACGCCCGAGTCCAGGTAGGGACGGGCCTCGTCGGGGACGACGGTCACCCGTCCGTCGGATATCTCGCTGCGTACGGCTCCGGTCGCGCCCTTGGCCCGGTCGACGGTGACGGTCTTCTTGCCGCCGCCCAGTTCGGTGACCGTGACCTTGTCGCCGGTGATGAGCGTGACGGTGGCGCTCTGCGCGGCGGCGTTCTTGAAGGTGTCGCGTACGGCGGGGGCGGCGGCTCCCCCGGCGGCGGCGGTCTGCCCCGCCGTGAGCAGCACCAGGGAGATGCCGGCGGCGAGCAGCCCGGCCCTTCCTCCTGCGGAAGGTCTGATCATCGACGCACTCCTCGGCACCCGGGGGAAGGGGTGGTTCCGGGCGCCGCGAGGAGTCTGTTCCGGTCGGCGGCCGTTGAATACGGAACGGCATGGCGGCTATGTGCCGTGGCGGCCAACCGCCAGTTCAGGTGGCCATGTTCGGCGGCCGCTTCAGAGGCGCACAGGCCCTCGATGACCGAGCCGTCCTCGCGCAGGACGCCGGCGTGGGCGTCGGTGCGGAGCCCGCCTTCTGGACCAGTCCGCTGTCGAGCATGGTCCGGGGGAAGGGCCGGCCCGGCAGCAGCGGGCCTACGGCGTCGGGTCGACCGCGTCGTACCGCCGGAAGCCCCGCCCGTAGAGGGCGAGCACCCCGACGGCGAGCACACAGGCGATGCCGCCGCCGATGATGGCGACGGCCGGGGAGGTCAGGTCGGCGACGGAACCGGCGAGGAAGTCACCGAGCCGCGGCCCGCCCGCGACGACCACGATGAAGACGCCCTGGAGCCGGCCACGCATCTCGTCCGGGGCCGCGACCTGCATCATCGTGTTACGGAAGATCATGGAGACGGTGTCGGAGTAGTCGGCGAGGGCGAGGAGGAGGAGCCCGAGCCAGAGCTCGCGGGTGAGCCCGAAGACGGCGATGGCGGTGCCCCAGCAGGCGACGGCGAGCAGGATCGCCTGCCCGTGGTGCCGGATGCGTCCCTGCCAGCCGCTGAGCACCCCGCCGAGGAGCGCCCCGGCGGCGGGGGCGGCGGCGAGGAGGCCGGTGGTGGTGGCGTCGCCGTCGTACCAGAGGACGGCGACGACGGGGAACAGCGCACGGGGTGGGCGAGGATCATCGCGCAGAAGTCCGAGAAGAACGTCATGCGCAGATTGGGCCGGGTGGCGAGGAAGCGCAGCCCGTCGAGGACGGAGGCGCGCTTGGTCGTGCCGGTCCGGTCGCCGGTCCGTTCCGGGAGCATGGAGGGCAGCCGCCACATCGCGTAGAGCGCGGCGGAGAAGGCGAAGGCGTCGATGAGGTACGCGGTCTGGAAGCCGCCTACTCCGACGATGAGACCGCCGAGGCTCGGGCCGACGAGCGTGCCGAAGGTCATCGTCATCGAGTTGAGCGCGTTGGCGGCGCGCAGCTGCTCGGCGGGGAGCAGGCGCGGGATCATCGAGGTCCGGGCGGGCGAGTTGAGCGCGGCGCAGACCGACTGCAGGGCCACGATCGCGTACAGGAACCAGACCCGGTGGAAGCCGGCGAACGCGGCGGTGGCGAGGGCGGCGGACAGCACGGCGGAGCCGGTGGCGCTGGCGAGGCCGAGCTTGCGGCGGTCGACGGTGTCGGCGATGGCGCCGCCGTAGAGACCGAAGACGATCAGCGGCACGAGCGAGAAGAGACCGACGAGCCCGACGGAGAACGGCGAGCGGGTGATCTCGTACACCTGGAGCGAGACCGCGAGCGCGGTCATGCCCTGGCCGACCCAGGAGACGGTGTTGCCGAACCAGAGGCGGCGGTAGTGCGCGGAGGTACGGAGCGGGGTGAGGTCGGCGAAGACGCGGCGGCGGTCGGCCTGTTCGGCCTTCTCGGTGGCGCTCACGCGACGTCGTACCGGAGCTCGGGCCGGGCCCAGTGGATCCGCCCGGCGGGCTCGACGGTCCCGATGCGACGGGCGCCGGTCCGGAGGTAGAACTCCTCGGCGGGCGGATGCGCGACGACCCGTACGGCCCCGAGCCCGGCGGCCCTGGCCTGCCCGACCATGTGCTCCATCAGCTCCCGCCCGACACCCTGCCCCTGCGCCTCGTCGGCGACGAACGCGAGATCGAGCTCGGCCTCGTCGAGGAGGAGGGCGTAGAACCCGAGTACGCGATCGTGGTCGTCGACGGCGGCGTAGACGGTGTGATGCTCGATGTAGGCCCCGCCGACGGTGTACCCGTCGACCATGGCGGCATAGTCCCCCCGGTAGGCACGCGACTTCCGAACGAGGCGGGTGAGCCGCCGGGAGTCGTCGGCGCCGGCGCGCCGGATGGTGAGGGAGGACATGGGGGTGAGTATAGGGGCGGGGTGGGGACTGGGCCCTTACGTTTTTTCCCCGCCCCCGTTACGGGACCGGCTCCCCCAAGGACCCACATGCCTCGCGCACGGCCGCCTCAGGCCCAAGACCGGCCCCGCGGGCGAGGGCGGCCTCGAAGACCTCCTCGCCCAGGAGGGCCCGGGCGGCCGACGCGACCCGGTCCACATCCAACCGCTCCGCCGCAGGCAACGGCGCCCCCGTAGAGCCCCGCAACGCCCCCGCCGCCCCCAGCAACACCGCCGCACCGCTCTCCCGGCCGGCCAAGGCCACCGCTCCCGCCAGCCCTTCAAGGGCCAAGGCCACCGCCCGCGGATCCACGGTCGTCAGAGCGGTCACGTACCCCTCCCGATGCAGCGCGAGCGCCCCCGCCCCGTCACCCCGCAACTCCGCCACGAACCCCAGCTCCGCAAGGATCAACGCGTTCGCACCATCGAGCCCCACCAGGCGGTGCCACTCGAGGACCTCCCTCAGATGCCCCTCCGCCTCCTCCCACAGCCCCTCACGCCGCGCCCCCAACCCCAACCCCAGCACCGCGTTGATCTCACCCGCCCGGAAGCCGACCTCCGCCGCCTTCTCCCGCCCCGCCTGGTGGTACGCCCGGGCCTGCGCCAGGTCACCCATGAGCAGCGCGGTCCTGCCGAGCCCCGACAGCAGGTCGGGGACCTCGGTGGTCAGCCCGAACCGTTCCGCGGTCTCCAGACCGGCCCGCTTGAGCCGCGCGGCCCGCTCGTACGCGCCGTGCACCTCGGCCACCGTGGCCAGCGGATAGACGGACCAGAGCCCTCCGCACGCGTCGCCGAGCCGCCCGAACAGCTCGGCCGACGCGGCCGCGTCCGCGTCCGCGCCGGCCAGGTCTCCCCTGAGGAGCCGTTGCACGGACCGGTCCGCCCGCGCCGCGGCCTCGCCCCACGGGTCGCCGTGGGCCCGGAACCCGTCGAGCGCCTCCCCGGTGAGCGCCGCGCCCTCGCCCTGCCCGCCGGTCCCGCACAGCGCGTGGGCCAGGAACCAGCGCGGCCAGGGCGCGGGGCCGGACGCGGTGTCGTGGGCCGCGAGCGCCGCCTCGATCCGCCGCTGCCGGTCGGTCCCGTCGCCGCTCATGACCGTGAGCCCGGTCCGCCAGACCTCGACGCGGGCGCCGCCGCGCGGGCCGTCGGGGTGGAGGCCCCAGGCGCCGTCGTCACGCAACTCCAGGGCAGCGGCGACGACTTCGGCGAGCTCACCGCGGGCGCCGGCGAGCTCGACGAGCCAGGCGCCGTCGGGAAACCGCCCCCGAACCCGCCGCGCCACCTGCACGGCAAGCCGCGTCTTCCCCACCCCACCGGGCCCACAGAGCGTGACAAGCCGCCGCCCCCCAAGCAGCCCACACACCTCCCCCACGTCCGCGTCCCGCCCAACGAGCCCCACGACCGGCACAGGCAGATTCCCCCGCCGGTCAAGCACCGCGGCGTCGCGCCCGGACGCGACACCCTGACCGGCCGCAGGCCAGGACTCGCCCCCGGACGCGGACAGGCCCCCAGCCCCCGGCCCGGCCGCAGGCCAGGGCTCGGGCCCGGACGCGGCGGGCTGGGGGGCCGAGTTCGGCGCGGCTGCGGACAGAGCGCCCCGCCCGGCCGCAGGCCAGGGGTCTGCCATCGAGGGGCGCGCGGCCGGTGCCGTCGGCCCGGCCCCCGCGCCCGCGCCCGGCGCCCCCAGCGCCGGGTCCTGCACCAGCATCGCCCTCTGCAGGGCCGCCAGTTCGGGGCTCGGGTCGAGGCCCAGGTCTTCGGCCAGGCGGGTGCGGAGGGAGTCGTAGCCTGCCAGGGCCTCGCCCTGGCGGCCTGAGCCGTACAGGGCGCGCAGGTGGGCGGCGCGGAGGCGTTCCCGGAGTGGGTGCGCCTCCACCAGTTCCGCCAACTCGCCCACCAGCAGCGCGTGTTCCCCCGCCGCCAGGCGCGCCTCCGCCGCCTCCTCCCGTACGACGAGCCGCTCCTCCTCCAGCCGGTTCACGGCCGCCCGGGCGAACGGTTCGTCCGCGAAGTCCGCGAACGCGGGGCCCCGCCACAGCTCCAGCGCCTCGGCGAAGAGCGCCGCCCGCCGCCCCGGTTCCGCCACCGCACGCGCGCGTGCCGCCAGGGCCGTGAAGCGGTCCGCGTCCAACGCGCCCTCCCGGACTACCAGTTGGTAGCCGGGCGCCCTCGACACCACGAGTTCGCGACCGCCCGCCTCCGCCTCCTCCAGGACGCGGCGGAGCTGCGAGACCTTCGCCTGGAGAGCACGTACCGGGTTCCCCGGCGGCTCCTCGCCCCACAGGTCGTCGACCAGCCTGTGCGTCGCGACGGGCCGCCCCGGGTCGACGAGCAGCGAGGCCAGCAGCGCCCGCACCTTCAGCTCCGGGACCCGGACGACCCGCCCGTCCTCGGTCCGTACGGCCGTCTCCCCCAGCACCCCGAATCGCATGCCGCCCACCGTAACCCCCCGTCCCACCAGGGCCGTAACACCCTCCGCCCCGGACCCGAACCGAACCCGAACCCCACCCGAACCGCACCCGAGCCCGACCCGAACCACCGCCCCGCAGAGTCATCCCCGTCAGACAGCACGGCCCACCGGAACTCCCGAGGAGAACCCCATGTCCACCAGCCCCCTCGCCCACAAGACCGCCCTCGTCACCGGCGCCAGCCGTGGCATCGGTCGCGCCATCGCCCTCCGTCTCGCCGCCGACGGCGCCCGCGTCGCCGTCCACTACGCGAGCAACGAGGCCGCCGCCGAGGAGACCGTCGCCGCGATCGAGCAGGCCGGCGGCGCCGCCTTCGCCATCCGTACCGAACTCGGCGTCCCCGGCGACGCCGAGGCCCTCTGGAAGGCCTTCGACGCCCACGCCGACGGCCTCGACATCCTGGTCAACAACGCCGGCATCGCCGGCCCCGGCACCATCGACGAGGTCGAGGAGGCCGACTACGACCGGGTGTTCGCGGTCAACGCCAAGGCGCCCTTCTTCATCGTCAAGCACGGCCTCGGCCGGCTCCGCGACGGCGGCCGGATCATCAACATCTCCTCCGGCGTCACCAAGGTCGCCTTCCCCGGCATGACCTCGTACGCCGCCTCCAAGGGCGCGGTCGAGGCGCTGACCCTGACCCTCGCCCAGACCCTCGGCTCCCGGGGCATCACGGTCAACGCGGTCTCCCCCGGCACGATCGAGACCGACATCCACCCGTGGATGGCCGACCCCGCCGCCAAGGCGCACGCCGCCGGCTTCTCCGTCTTCGACCGGGTCGGGCAGCCGGGCGACGTGGCCGACGTCGTCGGCTTCCTCGCCTCCGACGACGCCCGCTGGGTGACCGGCCAGAACATCGACGCCAGCGGCGGCTCCGGCCTCGGCCTCTGAGGCCTCTGAGGCCTCTGACCCACCCCCACCCCCTCCGCGAAGGAAGCCGCCATGCCCCAGGCCGGCCACGCCCGCCACACCCTCCTCGTCCACGCCCACCCCCGCCCCGACTCCCTCACCGCCCAGGTCGCCGCGCTCGTCCACGGCCGGCTCACCGACGCGGGCGGGACCGTCGACGTACTCGACCTGTACGCCGAGGAGTTCGACCCCGTCATGCGCCGGGCCGACGAACCGGACTGGGAGAACCGGGAGAAGGCGTACACCCCCGAGGTCCACGCCCACATGGACCGCGTCCTGGCCGCCGACGACATCGTCGTCGTCTTCCCGGTCTGGTGGATGGCGCCGCCCGCCGTCGTGAAGGGCTGGATCGACCGGGTGTGGAACTACGGCTTCGCCTACGGCCGCAGCAAGCCGCGCCTGGCAGGCAAGCGCATGGTGTGGCTGGCCCTGATGGGCCACTCGGAGGCGGAGATCGAGAAGCTCGGCCTCGACACCGTCCTCGACGCCCAACTCCGGGTCGGGGTGTCGGAGTTCTGCGGGATCAGGGACGCGTCCGTACGGGTCGTGTACGGCACCGAACTCTCCGGCGTACCGAAGGACCAGCGCCCCGAGCGGGTACGGGAGCTGCTCGCCCGAGCAGGCGACGCGGCCCTGGACGGAGGGCTGTCGCGATGACCACGGCGATCCGTAAGGACGCGACCGACGAACAGGCGGAGCCGAAGGCCGGGGCCCGCCAGTGGCTCGGCCTGGCCGTACTCCTCCTCCCCGTCACCCTCATGACGGCCGACCTCGGCGTGCTGTGGCTCGCCACCCCCTACCTCGCCGCCGATCTGCGGCCCAGCGGCGGCCAGTTGCTGTGGATCACCGACATCTACGGCTTCCTCACCGCCTCCACCCTCGTCATCATGGGCACGCTCGGCGACCGGCTGGGCCGCCGGCGGCTCCTGATGGCGGGCTCGGCGGGCTTCCTGCTCGCCTCCAGCCCTGGCCACCGGGGTGGGCGTGGCCTCGCTCGGTCTGGCGGTGGTCATGTTCGGGGCAGCCCCGGTCAGCGTCCTCGGCACCGCCCTTGCGGTCGGCGCGGCCCCACCGGAGAAGGCGGGCGCGGCGGCGGCGACCGGCCAGACGGCGTACGACCTGGGTCTGGCCCTGGGCATCGCGGTGACGGGCAGCGTGGCGGTCGCGGTCTACCGCGGCGGGATCCCGGGCGACGCCCCGGCCGCGGCGCGCGAGTCGCTGGGCGCGGCGGCCGCCGTGGCGGACGAGGGGCTGCTGACGACGGCCCGGGAGTCGTTCACGACGGCGCTGCAGTCGGCGTCGGCCCTGAGCGCGGGGTTCGCCCTGGTGACGGCGGTGCTGGTGCTGGTGCTGCTGCGGGGTGTCCCCCGGGATCGCCTCGAGCGAGTAGGCGACGAGGAGCCGGACACGGCCCCCTCGGCCACGGATGGTCCCCCTCCCCACCGGGAGGGGGACCATCCGTGTCTAATCTGCTCAGGCGTCCACCCGGACCGTGCCCAGCCGGCCGACGGCGGCCGGGTCGCGGTGGTCGAAGAAGAGCGAGCGGTCGGTGTCGAGGCCGGCGATGGCCGCCATCTGGTCGTCGGCGAGCTCGAAGTCGAAGACGGCGAAGTTCTCCGCCATCCGTCCGGCGCGGACCGACTTGGGGATCGCGACGACACCGCGCTGGATCAGCCAGCGCAGGACCACCTGGGCGACGGACTTGCCGTGCTCGGCGCCGATCCGGCTGAGCAGGGGCTGGTTGAACAGGTCGTTCCGGCCCTCGGCGAACCCGCCCCACGACTGGATCTGGACCCCGTACTCGCGCATCAGCTCCTGGTCGGCGACGCGCTGGAAGAACGGGTGGGTCTCGATCTGGTCGACCGCCGGTGTGATCTCGTTGTTGAGGAGGAGGTCGAGGAGCCGGTCCGGATAGAAGTTGGCCACGCCGATCGCCCGGGCCCGGCCCGCGCGGTTCTGCTGCTCCATCGCGCGCCACTGGCCGTAGACGTCGCCGTAGGGCTGGTGCATCAGATACAGGTCGACATGGTCCAGGCCGAGCTTGGCGAGGGAGGCGTCGAAGGCGCGCTCGGCGTTCTGCTGCGCGGGCGCGTCCTGGATCCAGAGCTTGGTGGTGACGAACAGCTCCTCGCGCGGGATGCCGCTCATCCGGATCGCGCGGCCCACGGCTTCCTCGTTGCCGTAGGCGGCGGCCGTGTCGAGGAGGCGGTAGCCGACGGCGAGGGCGTCGGTGACGGCCCGCTCGGTCTGCTCCGGCGGGATCTGGTAGACGCCGAAGCCGAGGATCGGCATCCGGACGCCGTTGTTCAGGGTGACGTACTCCATCGGACTTCCGTTCGGTGCGAGCGGTGGCGGGCGATCGGGCTCCCCAGCCACGCTCGCGCACCCCGGCGGCTCTCGCACCCCGACGACACCGCCCGTCCCCCTGCTACCCCAGGCCGCCCAAGGCCTCCGGGTCGGCCGCGTCGAGGCGGGCGGCCAGGGCGTCGAGCCGACCGCGCAGGCCGCGGATCTCCTCCAGGTCCAGGCCGGTCGCGGCGGCGATCCGCCGCGGTACGTCGAGGGCCTTCGCCCGCAGGGCGGTCCCGGCCTCGGTGGGGCGCACGGTCACCGAACGCTCATCCTCGGGGCTGCGCCGCCGCTCGACGTAGCCGGCCGCCTCCAGCCGCTTGAGCAGCGGCGACAGCGTCCCGGAGTCGAGCCGCAGATGCTCGCCGATCCGCTTGACCGGCAGCTCGTCGTGTTCCCAGAGCACCAGCATGACCAGGTACTGGGGGTAGGTGAGCCCGAGCTCCTTGAGCGCGGTGCGGTAGACGCCGTTGAAGGCGCGGCTCGCGGCGTGCAGCGAGAAACAGATCTGGTGGTCGAGCCGCAGGAAGTCCTCGTCCTGGCTGGCCCGGTCCAGGCCGGGGGTCGTGTCGAGCGTCTCCATGCCTCCAGGGTACGGGACACCCCATCGCAAGCCATTTAGTTGTGCACAACTTAATTGCACGCTACCTTAGTGAGCACACCCCGACCTGAACGGAACGAGGACTCCATGAACGCGATCTACACCGCCGTCGCCACCGCCAACGGCCGCGAGGGCCGCGCCGTCAGCTCCGACGGCCACATCGACCTCCCCCTCGCCCACCCCCAGGCGCTCGGCGGCAACGGTCAGGGCACCAACCCCGAGCAGCTCTTCGCCGCCGGGTACGCGGCCTGCTTCGCCAGCGCGATGGCCCTCGTGGCGCGCCAGGAGAAGATCGACATCGCGGACGCCTCGATCACCGCCGAGGTCTCCATCGGCAAGGACGAGACGGATGGCGGCTTCGGCCTGGCGGTCGTGATGCGCGCCGAGTTCCCGGACCACCTCCAGGGTGAGGCCGGCGCCGCGCTGCTCGAGAAGACCCACGCGTTCTGCCCGTACTCCAAGGCCACCCGCGGCAACATCCAGGTCGAGCTCGTCGTCGAGTAGTACCGGCGCATGCCCGAGCAGCGCCTGTGATGACGAATGCCCGAGGGCCCGTCCGCGTCCCCTGACGCGTACGGGCCCTCGGGCATGCCAGGGAGGTCAGCCGAAGCGGCCCTCCACGTAGTCCGCTGTGCGCGGGTCGCGCGGGCTGCCGAACATGGCCTCCGTCGGGCCGTGCTCGACGATCATGCCGGGGGTGGACTGCTCGGCCAGGAAGAAGGCGCACTGGTCGGAGACGCGGGCCGCCTGCTGCATGTTGTGCGTCACGATCACGATGGTGACCTCGTCCGCGAGGTCGCGGATGGTCTCCTCGACGCGCCGCGTCGAGGTCGGGTCGAGCGCCGAGCACGGCTCGTCCATCAGCAGGATGCGCGGCCGGACCGCCAGCGAGCGGGCGATGCAGAGCCGCTGCTGCTGACCACCGGAGAGCGCGCCGCCGGGCTGCCGCAGCCGGTCGCGGACCTCCTTCCACAGTCCGGCCTTGGTCAGGCACTCCTCCACCAGATCGTCCCGGTCCCGGGCCGCGATCCGGGTCCCGGTCAGCTTCAGACCGGCGGTGACGTTGTCGTACACCGACATCGCCGGGAACGGGTTCGGCTTCTGGAAGACCATGCCGATGCGGTGCCGGGCATCGGTGAGCCGGCGCCCGCGCGCGTAGATGTCGTCGCCGTCGAGCAGCACCTCGCCGGCGAGTTCGGCGCCGGGGATCAGCTCGTGCATCCGGTTCAGGATGCGCAGGAACGTCGACTTGCCGCAGCCCGAGGGGCCGATCAGCGCGGTGACCCGGCCCGCCGGCATGGTCAGCGAGACGCGGTTGAGGACCTTGTGGGTACCGAACCAGGCGGAGATGGAACGTGCGTCCAGGTGGGAGGCCACGACTGTCCTTACAGGAGGTTGGGGAGGAGGAGCGCCGCCTGGTCGCCGGCCGTGAGGGCCAGCGCGACCAGGACGGGGAAGCCGACCAGCCAGACGTGCGCGCGGGGCACCCGGGAGCGCGCCCACACCAGACCGGCGGCGGCGAGCAGCAGGGCCTGCGACCACAGGATCAGCGGGATCCACGACGAGGGCTGCCCGGCGAGCGGGAGTTCCTCGGCCGGGACCCGGCCGAAGCGGAAGGCCGGGACGGCGCCCGGCTGGGGCGCCGAGATCAGGTCGGCGTCGACCTGGACGACCCCCGTCGGCCGGTACGGGTCGCCGGTCGCGGTCATCAGCGTGAGCCGTCCGGTGCCCGGCTGGAGGGCGGGCGGCTGCGGGTCGCCCTCGTGCCGGACGCCGCTCACCCGGTACGTGTGGTCGCCCTGCCCGGTCGTGACCTTGAAGGTCTCGCCGGGCTGAAGCCCCGCGAGGTGCCGGAACGGACCCCCGTAACCCGCCCGCCGCCCCATGAGGATGCTGTTGCCCGCCTGACCCGGCAGTACGGTGTCGCGCCGGTGGCCGGGCCCGGAGGCCAGCACCTCCGCCGAGGTGCCCTCGCGGACGACCTCCTTCACGCCGAGCTGAGTGATCGTCAACAGGGCCATCGGCGTGCCCGGTTCGGTGGTCGCGCCGATCGGGGTGGTGGCGTTGGCCAGCGAGCCGCGGACCTCGGCGTAACCGACGCGGCGGTCCCGCTCGTGCTTGAGGTGCCCGAGCGGGCCGACCTCGGCGACGAAGCCGAGGAGCAGCGCGCCGAGGATGGCAAGGGCGCCGCCGACGGCCCACAGCCGGCTGCTGCGGGGTGCGGGCCCGGCCGGGGCAGGACGCACGTCCACCGGGGTGGAGGTGGCTGTCATCGCGTGTGCTCCGTACGTCAGTTGTTACGTCAGTTGGTGCCGAAGGTGATCAGGCCGCGTCGGCGGGCCCACCGGACGGCGAAGAAGCCGGTGACCAGCAGGACGGCGCTGAGCAGACCGAGCACGACGGGGTCGGTACCGGTGTCGGCGAGGCCGCCACCGCCGTTTCCGCCGCTCCCGCCGGAGGCGGTCGAACCGCCGGACGACGCGGGGGCGGTGGTCGTGGGCGCCGACGTGCTGGGCGGGATGCTGGTGGAGACACCGACCGTGTCACCGCCGGTGGCCGTGGAGCTCGGGCTCGGGCTCGTGCTCGTGCTCGTAGGCGGCGAGACGGAGTCGGTCGGGGTGGGCGTCGCCGTGGTCGACGGAGTCCCCGAGGGAGTACCGGAGGGCGTACCCGACGGAGTGCCGGACGGCGTACCGGTCGGGGTGTCCGTGGGGTCCGGGCCGCCGGGGTCGGTGTCCTGGTACACGGTGTCGGAGGTGAACCAGATCGACCCGGTGAAATCGCCGAAGGTCTCAGCTCCGAACGCCTTCCGGCACACCACCGTCAGGTCGTACCGCCCCTCCAGCTTGCTGAACCCGGCCTCGTTGGCGTAGTCCCGCATGGTCATGGTCAGCGGCACGGTGAAGCCGGGGCCGTTCGGGTCCTGCGGGTAGGTGGTGAGCGGCGAGTTGCCGACCACGTTCTTGCCCTCGGCGGGGAAGCCCTTGCCGGTCACCTTCACCAGGACGTTGGTGGCGGGCGCCGGGCAGGCGGCCGAGGTGGTCAGGGCGATGTTGCCGTCGTCGGTGCCCGTGCCCGGGTCGACCTTCGCCGTGCCCAGCGGGGCGGCCGAGGCCGTCGGCACCGTGAGGACGCCGACACCGGCGAGGACGACCGCCGCGGCGGCGGCCGCACCGGCCGCCGTCCGCCCGGTGAGGAGGCGGGTGAACTGCACGATGAGCTCCTTGTCGGGGGACTCGGGGGTCTCGGGGGTCTCAGGGGTCTCAGGGGTCTTGGAGGACTCCGAGGACTCGGAGGACTCGGAGGACTCGGAGGACTCGGAGGTGTTCTTCCGGGCCCGGCCCGCCTCGGCCGCCGCCACGCGCCGGTCCGTACGCCGCCGGCGCCGCCGCCACAGGAAGCCGGCGACCAGGAGCAGCAGCAGGGCGAGCAGGGTCCAGGGCACGGCCCACAGCGACACCGAGTGGGTCAGCGAGGGGAGCTTCGGGTCGACGCCGTCCCGGGTCGCGACGGGCTGCACGGAGACGACGGCCGAGGCGCGCACCAGCGGCGCCACATCCTCGGCCTCGGCGGTGACGGTCAGGGCGTTGCCGGGGAGCAGCTCGCCGAGGTCGCGGACGCCCTTGGCGGTGATCGACGAGCCGAAGATCCCGTTGATCCGGACGGCCTGGCGGGCGCCGAGCCGGACGTTGCCGCTGTTGCGGACGGTGTACGTGACGGTGGCAGAGCCGGACCCGAAGGGGTTGAGGGTGCCGTGGTACTCGGCGCGGACGTTCTCCACGGTGAGCTCGGGCTTGACGGCGCCCGCTACTCGTACGTAGACGCGGGCGCCGACCCGCTGGTCGAGCCGGACCTGGTTGCCCTGGGCGTCCTTGCCGGTACCGGAGAGGGAGGCGACGATTCCGCCGGTGTGGTCGCCGGGGGTCACCTTGGCGGGCACGGTGAGGGTGAAGGGGACGATGACGTTGCCCTTGGGCGGGACGGTCACCTTGTTCTTCGCCAGCTTGATCCAACTGCCGGTGTCGCTGGGCTTCTTGTCGGCGGCGAGCAGGTCGAAGCCGCCGTCGACGGTGTTGACGGCGTCGCTCGCGTAGACGGCGAGCGTGAGCGGCTCGGAGCCGTAGTTCCAGAACGCGATCTGGTCGCGGACCGCGGCGCCGCCGGTGACTCCGTACGAGAAGTGCGGCCGCTGGTCGGGCTTCTTGGGCCCGGCGGGCTGGACGCCGAAGACGGCCTTCTTCTTGTCGTCGGCGGAGCCGGCGGCGAAGGCGAAGGACCCGCCCGGCAGCAGAGACAGGACGACGAGCAGCAACAGCCCGACGGCACCGGCTCGTCGGATGAAGCGGGAAAAGGTCATGACGGTTCTCCAGATGTCAGGGGCGGGGCGGAACCCCGGGCGCGCGGTCGGCCGCGCGGCGCGGCTCCGCCCCGGAACTCACGCCTGGATCAGATGGCGGTGAGGGTGAGCGTGGCGGTGTACGTACCGGCCGTCGTGGACGTCGGCACGTTGAGGGCCAGGTCGGCGCCGATGTGCGCGGTGCCGAGACCGGTGCCGTTGGCCAGGGTGCGGGCGGACTTCAGGCCCGCCGTGCCCGTGTCGCCGGGGGCCGCGCCGGACGCCGCCGCGACGGTGGAGCCGGCGGTGACGGTCTGCGCGGGCGCCTTGTCGACGACCTTCGGGGACCAGCCGAGGTTCTGGCCGTTGATGGCGTGCGTGGCGCCGTCGGAGAAGTCGGCGACCTGGCCGCTGACGGTCCAGCCGGGGTTGCCGGCGCGGGTGTCGGTCAGGGTCACCGGGCTGAGGGCGCCGGCCGTGGTGAGCAGGTCACCGTCGTTGTTCAGGACCGGCGAGGGAAGCGTGACCTGCGGGTTGTCGACGCTGATGACGAGCGCACCGGCGTTGACGGTGGTGGTGATGGTCTCCGAGGCGGTCACGCCGGCGAACGCGCCGATCGTGTACGGGATCGCGGCGGAGTCCGAGCCGGTGTACCGGGCCGGGTCGGCCGGGACGAAGACGGCGGTGAAGGAGTGCGGTCCGGCCGGCAGGCCGGAGGTGGTCAGGACGGCGGTGCCGTTGCTGACCGGGACCGTACCGAGCGGGGTGGTGGCGCCGCCGACGGTGTCGGTGAAGCGGATCGAGCCCGCCGCGCCCGCCGGGGAGACCGTGCCCGTGAGGGTGACCGGGCTGTACTGCGGGGTGGACGCCGCCGGGGAGACCGCGAGGGCCGTCGTGGTCTGCGTGGCCGCGGCCGGCGTGACCTGGTAGGAGACGGCCGTCGAGGTGGAGCCGTTGTACGAGGCGTTGGACGGCGTGAACACGGCGGTCAGCGCGTGCGTGCCGGCGGTCAGGTTGCTCGTGGTCAGCGTCGCCGTACCGCCGTTCGCGGTCACCGGGGTGCCGAGGTCGGCCGAGCCGTCCTTGAACTGCACGGTGCCGGCGGCGCCGGACGGGGTGACGCCGGCGGTCAGTGTGACGGCCGTGCCGACCTGCGCGGGACCGGCCGGGGTGACGGCGAGCGAGGTGCTGGTGTCGGTCTTCACGGCCGGGTCGTTGGCCTGGTACGTCGTGTTGGACGTGAACCAGACGGCTCCCGTGAAGTCACCGAGGCTGGTGCCGTTGAACGCGGTCCGGCAGATGACGGTGAAGTCGTACTTGCCCTGGAGGGTGGTGAAGCCCGCCTGGGAGGCGTAGTCGCGCATGGTGGACGTCAGCGGGATGACCATGCCGCCGTTGCCCGCCGTGGGGTACGTGGTGATCGGCGAGTTGCCGACCACGTTGAGACCGCCGGCCGGGAAGCCGGAACCCTCCACCTTCACAAGGACGTTGGTGGCGTTCGACGGGCAGGCGCCCGAGGTGGTGAACGACATGCCGCTGGTGTCCGCGCCGGTGGCGGGGGTGATGTCGAGGGTGCCGATCGGCGCGGCGTACGCGGCGCCCGCGGTGGCCAGGCCCGCCGCGAAGGCGGTGGTGACGGCCGCGACACCGAGGGCCATGGCCCGGGAGATTCTGTTCTTCAGCACGTCAAGCTCCTGATCAGGGGGTCTGCTTGGTGGTGTCGCCGCAGTTCGGGTTGGTCGCGAAGCCGTAGGTGTTGATCACGGCGGTCTGCTTGCAGATGCCGGAGTTCGGGCCGACGAAGGTGTCGCTCCACGGCGAGGTGGCGACCTTGCTGGTCGGGATGACGTTGTAGACGTCGCGCTTCACACCGAAGCCGCTGTTCAGGACCGTCGGCGACAGGCCGTCGACGGTGCCGAGGATGGCCCGGCCGCGCAGGTCCGCGATGGTCTGCGAGGACTGCGACTGGTACTGCGCGATGGAGAACGGCACGATCGACCTGTCGTCGAGCACCCGGCCGTCGTGCTCCTGGACCGGGGCGGTGCCCTTCTTGTCCTTGACGCAGGGGTAGATGCCCGCGACCACGTCGGCCTCGGTGATGCCCATCTGCTGCTGCCAGAAGGAGCGCGTGCCGGAACCGGCCTGCGGCAGGTAGACCGTCATGTCGTAGTTCGGCCCGGCGCCCACGTAGGCGGGGTCGCAGTGGTAGATGGCCTTCAGGTCCGTCAGCGTCAGCTTGCGCGGGATCGACGAGCCGGGCGTGATGGCGTAGGTGACGCCGTCGATCGCGAACGGCACGTACGTCAGACCCGGGTTGGCCGCGCCCAGGCTCAGCGAGGACGAGCGGGCGAAGTCGAGGCACCCGTTGTCGGCCTGGAGCGACGTCAGGAGCGCGGAGCGCCCGGCGCCGGAACCGTTGGGGCGCGCGAGGGTGCAGTTGGGCGTGGTCGCCGGGTTCTTCGTCGTGATGCTGGCGGAGCCCGTGGCGTCGTACGAACCGATGACCTTCTGCCCGTTCACCATGACGACGTCGGCGAGGCCGTTCATGACGTCCTGGGTGGTGTCGGAGCCGACGCCGGAGAGCTGGCGGTACTGCGGAGGGCCGGCCGGGTCGGCGGAGGCGAGGCCGCTGCCGACCGTGACCGCCGCGAGCACCGCAGCGGCGAGCGCGAGGCCGGTCTTCTTCTTGTTCACTGGGGGTTCTCCTCAGCTAGGCTGCGCTCCGGGTGGTGCCCGGGGCGCGTGTGCAGGACTTCCGTTGGCGCGGACGAATCAGACGCTTTCGGGCATCACCTCCTCAGCCGCCGGCGTGCGGCCGCCTGCAGTCGCGGCAGGTACCTCGGCAGCAGCGGGCCCGAGAAGGCCGCGACCGCGCCGACGATCAGACAGACGAGCAGTGCGTTCCGGACGAAGCCGACGGCCCAGCCGGGGGTCGGCGCGCCCACGGCCGAGGCGGCGGGCGCTCCCGGGGACGGCTTCCCCGTGGTGGGCGGCACGGCGGCCTGGCTGGTGCTGGGGCTCGCGGAGGACTGCGTACCGCCCGCGGCCGCTGCGCCGCCGGAGCCCGTACCGGATCCGCCGGAGTCACCGGTTCCGCCGCTCGTCCCGGCGGAACCGGTCGATCCGCTGGAGCCGCCGTCGCCGGACGCCCCGCCGTCTCCCGTCCCCGGGGCGGTCGTAGGAGGTGCTGTCGACGGTGACTTGCCCGCCCCCGTCGTGACCTGGTGCGCGATCTTCCGGGTCTGCGCGCGGAGTGCCTCGGGCAGCGGCGCGTAGCCGTGCGGCAGGGTGCCCGAGGCGACGCCCGGGGTCTGGCCGCCGCCGGCCGCGTACGTCAGCAGGGTGGCGTAATCGCGGCCTTCGGCGGTGGTCAGGTCGGCCGGCACCGTCGCGGCGTAGGTGAGGACGGTCAGCGGGTAGGCCGCGGCGTTCCCGGTGCCCGGGTCGGGCACGCTCACGCCGTCCGCGCCGGGCTTGCGAGCGTTCGCGGCGGCGGTCAGGGACGCCGCGTCGGGGGCGGTGAACCGGCCCGCCGCGTTGAGCAGTTCGGCGCGCAGCAGCCCGTACCGCTCGGCGGTCGCGGTGTCGGTGACGGCGAGCACGGCCCGCTGCCCGGCGGGCTGCGGCGGGTCCTTCTTGTACGCGGGCGGGGTGGCGGTGGCGTCCCAGCTGGTACGGGCCAGGGTGTCGCCGCGCCCGGCCGCGCGCGCGGCGGCGTGCATGTCGGTGGCGTACGGCTTCTTGTCCTGGATGCAGAGCGGGAAGTCGGGCCGGTCGTCGAAGGGCTGGCAGTACGGGTCGCTCTTGGGGAAGGTGTCGAGCGGCAGCGCGAGGTTCTTGTAGTGCGGGTTGACCTTCATGCCGGCGTTCCCGGGGTTCCCGTGGGCGCCCTCGTTGTCGGCGGTCCCCTTCAGGAACTCGGCGGCGGCCGGGTCCTGACCCACCCAGTCCCACAGCTGCCGGGTGGTGTCGGCGAGCGGCTGCGGAACGAGCGCGTCGCCGAGCTTGCCGCCGAAGTCCAGGTCGGCGTACTCGGGGTTGATCCGGATGAACTCCGGATCGCGGCCGAGGTTCTCGGGGTTCTTCGCGACGCTCTCGGCGAAGCGGGAGACGCCGTCACGGTAGGACTCGGTCAGGAGCTTGGCGACCAGCCTCGGGGTCAGCCGCAGGCTCGCCATCCGGGTGCCGTTGCGCTGCTTGACCTCGTCGGGGGCCCGGAAGGACGCCTGGCTCTCGATGAAGTAGCCGATGGTGATCCCGGAGAGCGCCACCGGCGCGTACACGGGCTTGCGGTGGGCCTCGCGCGAGCTGTCGGTCACGGCGGGCCGGCCGACGAAGACCAGGCCGGGCTTGCCCGAGAGCAGCTTGACGCGCGCGGTCTCGTCGGGGACCTGGGCGTAGCCGTAGATGGCCTTGGTGCCGGTCCGGCAGAGGGCGGGCTGCCAGCGGGTGACGGCCTCGGCGGCCATCTCGCTGCCCAGCGTGCCCCGTTCCTCGGCGCCGATCGGGCAGTGGCTGCCGATCGGCTCGAAGCCCAGCGGGACGGTGATGCGGTGCTTCCAGTTGGCCGGGCTGAGCGGCGAGGACTGCAGCTGACCGCTGGACTGACCGGTGTACGAGCTGCCGTCGACCTCGCTGGTGCCGCGCGGCACGATCACCAGCCAGCAGCCCCGGCCGGTGACCGTGCCCTGCTTCTCGATGGCGTCGCCGCAGCCGAGGCCGGGGGCCTCCACGCCGGTCTGCGCCTCGAAGTAGACCTCGCCGTTGCCGCGCGCGTTGGTGCGGGCGTACGGGATCTCGTTGGTGCTGTTGACGTCGAAGAACTCGTTCCAGTTGCCCGGGCTGACGTCGTCGCCGGTGACCGTGCGGAACGGCGCGTAGGAGATGCCGCTCGGGCTGGGCGGCGGCAGCGGCTGGTTCTCGGAGTCCTTCAGGTGGGCGCCGTAGTTCAGCTGCCGGCTGTTGGTGTACGCGCCGGCGGCCTGGTTGCCCGCGCCCGCGCCGAGCGCGGAGGAGCCACCGAACTGGCACTGGTCGGTGCCGGGCCCGCGCTCGTCGCCCCAGCACTGCATGATCTGGAGGTAGTTGGCGGCGTACGCGGTGTCGGAGACGGTGGGCGGGCCCCCGGTCCAGCTGACCTTGACGACCTGGTTGACGAGGTTACGGGTCTGGCTGACGGTGATCTTCAGGTCGGCGAACTCGCCCGTGCCCGAGACGGTCGTCCGCGAGTCGTCGCCGGTGGCGGCGTACGCGGGCGGCGCGGCCGGGTCGAGCCCGGTGCCGACGGTGGCGACGACGGGGACCAGGGCGAGGCAGAGGGTGCCGAGGAGATGGCGCAGCCGGGAACGCGTACGCATACGGGTGCGTGTACGAGTACGAGTACGGGTCATCGTCCTGCCTCCCCCGCGCGGCGGGCGGCGAGCCGGCGGTGCAGCAGCGGCGGACCGACGGTGATGCCGAAGAACAGCGCGGCGCCGAGGACCATCAGGGCCGTCCGGAGCCCGCCGCCCAGGCCTGCGGCCGTGGTCACGGGCACGCCGTACAGGTCGCCGCCGCCCCCGCCGGAACCGCCGGCGTCGCCCGCCGCGATCGGCTGGCCGGTATCGGGGTCGAGCGCGCCCCCCGTGGCCGCGCCCGAGCCGCCGGTCGCCCCGGCGGCCCCGCCCGCTCCCGCCGTACCGCCGGAAGCGCCACCGGTCGCCTCGCCGGTGGCGGCCCCGGTCGCGCCGCCGCCCGAGGCCGTACCGCCGGTACCGCCGCCGGTCGCTCCGCCGCTGCCGCCGCCGGTACCGCCGGAGCCGCCGCCCGAGGAACCCCCGGTCTTGGTGGGGGTCTTGTTGCCACCGGTGCCGGTGTCGCACTGGGTGGCGCCCTTGAAGTCACAGGCGGGCGGGTTCGGCGCGGTCTTGGCGAGGGTGTTGGTCCCGTCGCTGGAGAACGTCGGGTTCTTGCACTTCCTGATGTCGATGGTCTCGGCGGCTCCCCCGGGGATCCGCTTGACCTGCGCCAGGCCGGCCTGGACGAGGTTGATGGGCAGCGGCGAGTAGCCGAGCCGGTCGACCGACTGCTGTCCCTGGCACAGGAAGTAGTAGGCGAACGCGCCGAGGGACTTGCCCTTCTGCGGGTTGAAGTTCGACTCCAGGGCGGTCGGGACGATCATGTAGCTGTAGCTGGAGAGCTGGTACGTCCGCGGGTCGGTGCTGTTGTAGACCTCGTCGAGGCGCTGGGTGAGGTCCGGGTTGATGCCCGCCCTGGTCAGCGAGACCGCCACGTTCTGGGCGGTGGGCTCGGTGTAGTAGCCCTTCTCGTTGAGGATCTTGGCCACCGGGAAGCCGGTGGTGGAGACCGCGTACGAGTACTCGACATAGGTGATCGTGCCCTGGTTGCCCTCCTGGGCGACGTAGCCGGACACGCCGTTGGAGCCGGACTGTCCGACGAAGCCCTTGCCGCCGATCACCGGGAAGTTGGAGGTGGGCCCGCAGGGGGTGCGGCGGCCCGCCTTGCCGCAGTACGCGTCCCATAGCCCGGCGTGCTTCTTGCTGAGCCAGGTGGTCAGCTGGGCGGTCGTGCCCGAGCCGTCGGAGCGGACCACGGGGACGATCCGGCGGGCGGGGAGGCCGGCGGCGAGGCCCGGGTTGTCGGCCTTGATCGCGGGGTCGTTCCACATGGTGACGGCGCCGGTGAAGATCTTGGCGACGTTCTCGCCGGACAGCCGCAGGTTGGTCACCCGGCGGTTGCCGATCTTCAGGTTGTACATGAAGGCCGTGCCGCCCGCGACGATCGGCATGTAGCTGAACTTCCGCGAGGGCGGCGGGTCGGCGACGCCCGAGTCGTTGATGCCGTACGGGATCTCCGAGACGGCGAAGTCGACGGTGCCGTTGCGGAACTGGTTGCGTCCGTCGGAGGAGCCGGTGCCGTTGTAGTTGACCGTCATCCCGTACTGCTTGACGTTGGCCCGCCACTGGTCGAGGGCGTTCTGGCTCCAGGTGGAGCCCGCGCCGGAGACCGGTACGTAGCTCTCGGCGGCGGCGGGCAGCGCGCCGGGCACCACGAGCGCGAGGGCGGTGACGAGCACGGCCAGGCTGCGCCGCAGCACGCGCGCGGGGAATGCCGGTGGGCGTCCGGACATCGAGGGTCTCCTGATCGGTGGCGGGTGGTACGGGTGGTACGGGTGGTGCGGTTCGCGCGGTCGCGCGGGGAGTTCGGATCGCTCGCGGGCGGCCGCGGGTGCGGGTGGCGGGTGCGGGTGGGCGGTGAGAGGGGCGACGGGCCGTCAGCCGACGGGGTGCGGCGGAGGCGCGACGTCCGTCGGCCCGGCGCCGACCGGGCCAGGGCCCGGACCGGCCGGACCCCGGGGCGCCGGAAGCACCGCGTCCGCCTGCCATGTCGACGTGGCCGGCCGGGACTCCATCCGCTCCACGTCCTTCAGCGACGCCGCGGCCCGGCGGCGCTGCTGGCCGCGGCTGAGCTGGCCGGGGCCGCGGCCGCCGATGACCCGGGCCATCAGGAAGAGCAGCAGGACAAGGGCCATCAGCAGCGCCGCGCAGCCGAAGCCTCGGATGATCATGGTCTTCTCGGGCGAGGCGACCAGGGTGAAGGTGGCCAGCGGCAGCGAGGTCTGCGGCCCGTCGAACGGGTTCCAGTTCAGCCCCGTCGCGGCGCCCGAGGTCAGCAGGACCGGCGAGGTCTCGCCGATGCCGCGCGCGGTGCCGAGGATCACGGCGGTGGTCAGCCCGGAGCGGGCGGTCGGCAGCACGACCGTCCACACGGTCCGCCACTGCCCGGCGCCCAGCGCGTACGAGGCCTCCCGCAGCGAACCCGGCACCAGCCGGATGACCACGTCGGCGGCCCGGATGATGATCGGCAGCATCATCACCGACAGCGCCAGCGACGCGGCGAACCCGGACTTGTCCAGACCGAGCGCCAGGATCGCGGTGGCGTAGATGAACAGACCGGCCACGATGGACGGCAGCGCCGTCATCGCCTCCACGATGGTCCGTACGAACCGGGCGTACCGGCCCGGCACCTCGTTGAGGAAGACCGCGCAGGCGAGCCCCAGCGGCACGGTGATCAGCAGCGAGATGCCGATCTGCTGGAGCGTGCCGACGATGGCGTGCACCATGCCGCCGTCGGTGATCGGCTGGAGCGGTCCGGTGCCGGACATGTCCTCGGTGAAGAAGTTCAGGTGCCCCAGCGCCTCGTACCCGCGCCACAGGGCGTACCCCACGATGAACAGCAGCGCCGCGAGCAGCAGCCCCGCGAGCGCGTGGACGAGGGTCTGCGCGAGCCGGGCGCGGACCGTGGCGCCGTTCTCGTCGAGCGAGACGAGGACGGCGTACAGCGCCATGAAGGCGAGGTACGCGACGACGGTGAAGCCGAGCGGGGCGTCGAAGGGCAGCACCCGGCCGAAGACCACGGAGGTCAGGGCCACGGCCGCCGCGCCCGAACCGAGCAGGGCGAAGACGTCACGGGCGTGCAGGCCGGAGGTGACGCGGCGGTTCTCGCCGGGCGCACCGGGCCCGTCGGGGACGACGTCCGGCGTGACCGTGAGCTTGGTGGCGGTCTCGGCGGTGGTCAGGGTCATGCCTCGGCTCCCGTTCCGGACCGGCTGCGCGCGACCACGGAGGACGCGATGAAGTTGACGACGAGGGTCATCAGGAAGAGCGACAGACCGGCGGCCATCAGCGCGGACATCCCGAGCGGGCTGGCGGCTCCGTAGCGCAGGGCGATCAGCGCGGAGACGGAGTTGGCGCCGTTCTCCAGGATGTGCGGCTGGAAGAAGAAGACCGGCGAGATGATCATGACGACGGCGATGGTCTCGCCGAGCGCCCGGCCGAGCCCGAGCATGGTGCCGCCGATGATGCCGCCCTTGCCGAACGGCAGGACGACGGTACGGATGACCCCCCACTGGCTGGCGCCGAGCGCGAAGGCGCCCTCGCGTTCGCCGGGCGGGGCCTGCGCGAACGCCTCGCGCATCACCGAGCAGGCGATCGGGGTGACCATCAGCGCCACGACGATGCCGGCGATGAAGGTCGAGGAGGTGTAGACGGTGGCGGGCGCGAGCGGGTCGCTCGGGTCGGCGCCGTCCACGGTGAAGATCGGGATCCAGCCGAAGTACGTGGAGATCCACCGGGCGAGCCCGGTGATCTGGGGCTGGAGGAAGAAGAACCCCCACAGTCCGTAGACCACGCTGGGCACGGCGGCCATCAGGTCGACGAGGCTGACCAGGGTCCGGCGCAGCCGGCGGGGCGCGTACTCGGTGATGTAGAGCGCGGTGCCGAGCGCGAGCGGCAGGGCGAAGGTGATCGCGGTGGCGCCGATGAGCACGGTGCCGGGCAGCACGGCGGCGATGCCGAAGCGCTGGGAATCGGGCTCCCAGGCCGCCTCGGTCACGAACGACCAGCCGGCGTCGCCGAGGGCCTCGGCCGCGCGGACGCCGAGGAAGACGCCGACGAGCGTCATCGTGACGAGGACGACGGCGCCCGCGCCGCGCGCGCCGCCGCGGAAGAACCGGTCGGCGGGGTCGCCGGCCTTGGACCGGGCGCGCGGCGCGTCCGTGTCCGGCGCGACGGCGGGGGTCATGGTGGTCACAGGGCGGTCCCCTTGACGGCGTCGGGCAGCCGCAGCCCGCGCAGTCGACGTGTGTACGTGACGTTGGCGGCGAGCTGGCCCTCGGCGGCGGCGGTGAGGAAGAGCTGCAGGCTGTGGCGGCACTCGCGCTGGCGCCGGAAGGTGCGGGCGGCGACCGCGACGCACCGCTCGTCCAGGGCGAGTTGCCAGCTCCAGACGCCGGTGGTGGCGGCCATGGTGACGTGGGGGACCGCGCGGTCGAGCCCGTCGCGCAGCCTGCGGACGGCCGCGCTGCAGGCGGCGTGGCCGCCGTGGTGGTCGGGACCGCGCCCGAGTGCGTGGTTGTTGGCACCGACGAGCCGCCAAGTCACGGCTTCGACGCCGACCTCGCCGGGCGTCCACTCGTGCGGCGCCTGACGTCTCTCGACGTCGACCCATGAGACAAACAGAAACCGTGGCCGAGACATGGAACCGCCCCCTTCGCCCGGACCCCACGCGTGGCCGACAATCGACTACGCGGTCATAGCTGCGCGCATGACAATCACGGCGCTGAGCGCTGGGGGCTACACGGACCGGTGAAGCAGAGACGGAGAAAACATGAACGAGGGGTAGAGGTCCTCGGGAGGTGTCGACGCGCACCGGAGCCGCTCGGTCCGCTGTTGTACGGCACTGAGGGAGTTGCGGCATTCGACGGCGCACGCGGGAGGCCACGCGCCGGGGGACGAGTTCCGGCCACCGGGGCCGATTCGCGGCGGTGCGGGCGGGCGCGTGGGGCGACACGTGGCCCGGCTCACAGAAGATCGGGACGGGACCGGACGGGGCCGACAGCGGGCCGGCGGTGGGGCGGGTGGGACTCGAACCCATTTCGGTGACGCGTCTCACCTGCGAAGACGCCGAAGGAACGGACAAATCTATCCGTTTCCATCCGACTGCATCCCCCTCGATCCTGCTCGATCGGGGACTGTTACTGAGGTTTAACTCGTGATGTCGCTGGGTTGCTCAGGTGGGTCTGATGGTCAGGCCGGTCTCGGCGAGGCAGCCGTCTATGAGGTCGCTGCGGTACTGGATGTGCCGTAAGCCGCGTCGGATGCGCTGGACGAGGTGTTCGGGGGTGCTGAAGGCGACGTTGGAGAGCCAGCCGCGCCGCAGGAGGGACCAGATCCCTTCGACGGGGTTGAGGTCGGGTGCGTAGGGTGGCAGGTAGTAGATGGTCAGCCAGTCCCGGGCTTCGGTGAACTCTCGCAGTCCGGCGGCCTTGTGGACGTTCAGGTTGTCCCAGACGAGCACGATCGGGCCGCCGAGCTGCTGATGGGCGGCGATCAGCAGGTCCCGGTAGTCCTGCCAGGAGAAGCTCTTGCGGCCGTCACGACGGCCGTCGTCCCGGCGCGGCCGGTAGATCAGCCGCGACCGGTGGCCGGGCTTGTAGCAGGTCAGCGCGGCGATGGACACTCGCCTGCGGGAACGGCCGCGAACCCGCACCACCGGGGTCCGGCCGCGCTGTGACCAGGTCTTGGCCTGCGGCGGCGTCATGGAGAATCCGGCTTCGTCCTCGAAGACGAGCCAGGCTCCACGGGCCGCCGCGAGTCTTCCGCGCAGGGCCACACCTCCTTGACCCACCCGGCCACCGCCTCGTCGTCCCGCTCGATCGCCCGTCGGGCCGGGACCTGGCAGGACCAGCCATTGCGCACCAGCATTTTCCGCACGCCCTGGACCGTGTAGGTCAGGTGGAAGCGCCGGCCGATCACCGTCTTCACCCGGCTCAGCGTCCAGCGTTGGTCTTCCCAGCCGTGCGCGGCCGGGCCCTTGGCCAGCTCCGCCTCAAGCTGGGCGAACTGCTTCTCGCTCAGCCTCGGCAGCGACGCCGGCCCCTGTGACCGCAGACCCCGCGGACCGCCCTCGTCCCACATCTGCCGCCATCGCTGCACCGAGCGGACGCTGACCCGCAGGTCCTTGGCGATCACCGAACTCGCCTCACCCTGGGCGAACCTCTCGGCCGCCAGGAGCCGTAACTCCTCGCGGAACTTCTGCCGTTCGGCGGTCAGCCCGCCCCCCTGTGGATACCGCATGCCCCGGTGATACCGCACGATCGATGAGGCGTCAGCCCCTACGACTCCACGAGTTCAACCTCAGTAGGCGTTCGCCACACCACTCCTCTGCGTCCCGCACCTACCGAGCTTAGGAAATCTCCATCCGCCAGCGTCCCCGAGTCAATGCATAGGTTGCCATGGGCTCCCCACGCCCTGGCCCATGTTCGCCCGCTGCGCGGAATTACGTTGCGTAGTGCCGCAACTGTGCGTTCGGGCGTCCACCCGTTGACGGTGAGGGCGCCTCACCCTCGCTGCCGGAGTCGGCGTCCGGCTCCTACTGTTTGGCCTCGGCCAGGGCCCACGAGCGCAATCACTACGGCCATGGCCGGGGCCCTGCTCCCGACGGCTCTGGCCCTACCCACCTCCGCGGAGGACGGCGAAGCCCGCAGGTAGGATCCCCCGCCGACGCCTGAGATCCGCATGCCGCTGACCCGGACGGATCACAGACGCCATCGCCGCTCGAAGCTCTCGCGAACCCCGATGCCCAGCCAGTTCCTGTCCCTGCGAAAGGCAACACGCGGAACCGAACCGTGGACCCGGCGCACACCGACGGGACAGCCGGGGCCATCACCCCGGCCACTACCAGCCCGCGCAACCGAAACGGCCCGGAGAATCCGACGGACCGTCACGAAATCGAGTCCAACCTGGGTGTTATAAATGCTCCACCTGGGTGACACCGCACTTCAGAGCGAGTAATCAGCCAACGAGGAAGGGGAGGAACGTGGCGGAAGAAACGCGACGAGCGTGGGGGCGCGTAGTGCAGTGGCTGGAGGAGAACGCGCCGGGGAACGCTGCCGCGTTGGCCGCTCCTGCTTCAGTGGGTGAAATCGCCGCTGCGCAGAGTGCTATAGGGGTGACTTTTCCGCAGGAGCTCCGTACGTGGCTGCTGGTCAACAATGGTGTCCGTGCCGCTGAGAGTGAGCTGGACCGCGCGCATGCCCACGACGATGGCTGCTTCCTGTCGTCGGGCTGGCATCTTCTGTCGACCGATCTGATGGTCAAGGTGCATGAGCGGCAGATGCCTTCCCCGAACGAGTCCGCTGATGATTCACCGTGGCGCAGGAGCTGGATTCCGTTCGCTGTCGAAGCGGATTGGATGTACGGATACTTCGTCGATGAAGCGAGTGGCGCTGTTGGTTCATGGGGCGACTACGGGGAGGTCAAGCTTGCCGAGTTCCCTTCGCTCTCCACGTTCTTCGATCACCTTGTGGAGGAGATGCAGACGGTTCGCACTGTGACCGACGGGCGCCTCGACTGTGACTGATAACCAAGTCTGAGAATCAAAAGGAGAGGGCCACCGGATTGTTCTTCCGGTGGCCCTCTTCGTTCAGCTAGGGACTAGGGCAGGACGAATCCGTCCAGGTCGACCCAGTAGTTGTCGTCCTGGTGCAGACGCTGCCGGCCGATGAAGGCGCCGAACGGCTGCATCGACTGGGTGTTCTGCCAGGTGGACATGCTGGACCGGCCGCAGGGCTCGTTGTACGTCGGGAGCGGGGCGTCCGGACGCAGGTGGATGGACGAGGTGCCGTCCGCGTTCCGCTTGATGTACGTCTGGATGCACTCATGGCCGTTCTTGGTGACCGGGTTCGTGCCTCCGTTGGAGATCGGAGTGCCCGCGCTCTGGTAGGCGTTGGCGAAGACGAACTCGTCGCAGCTGATGCCGTCGGTCTTGCCCCACAGGTCGGAGAAGTCTCCCGTGCCCTGGAACTTCTTGAAGGTGGAGCCGCAGATCTTGGCGCGGTTCCGGTCCTTCTGGGGCTTACCGGAACCGTCGTCGGCGAGCTTGTCGGCGAGGTAGGTCAGCGGCTTGCCGCCGTTCTTGTTTCCGTACGTGATCTTCGTCTTCTTCCACATGAAGGCGATGTGGGCCGCCGCTCCGGGGAACTTCTTTGAGTTCAGCACGTAGGTCGGCTTGTAGTACGAGAACACGCAGCCGGTTCCGGCGTTGACCACGACGTTGTCGCAGCGGATCGTCAGTTCGTCCTTCTCCGCCGTCAGCGTGCTCTTCGTCGGAACGCTGTCCAGGGAGCCGCTGAAGGACCAGTGCGGAACGATGACGTCCGTGCCCGTACCGTTCCAGGTGGTCTTCTGCTCCAGCTGGTACAGGCTGGTGTCACCCTTGTTGAACGTACCGCTACCGCTGGTCGTCGTCTTGGGACCGAGGACGCAGTAACCGCGGCAGTCGAAGTTCACGTCGAACGATGCCCTCGTGGCGTTCGTCATGCTGTCGAGGCCGATCGTGACCCGCTGGGTGATGACGTTGGTCCGCGGGTCGACGTCGATTTCGTGCCGGTAGTCGAACTTAGCCTGCTTGGCCGGTGTGGTCTGGGTGGCGGGCTGGTTGATGTAGACCTCGTCCACCACGCACGCGTCGGTCCGCGTGTACGTCATGGACATTTCCACGATCGAGCAGGACACGGTGTCACCGGTCGAAGTAGCCGCGGACGAGGCGGCGGTGGTCGAGGCGGCGCCGGTCGCCCGCGCGGTGGAGGCAGCGTCGGTCGTCTGGAAGGTCGTAGCCGCAGAGCCGGCGACGCCCAGGCTGAAGAAGCGGTCGGAGATGCTGCTCGGGGGTTCCACATCGGCCGGTTCCGGCGCGTTCGGGTTCGGGCTCGGGAAAGTCCCCATGTTCATGCCGTTCCACACGCCTGGTGCGAACGCGATGGCGTCGAAGGCGATGTTCGCGCTTCCGTCGCCTCCGTTGAAGTTGTCCAGGCTCACTTCGGGCGTGACCCCGTTGAAGAAGTACGCGCCGAGGTCGACCCACTTGTTGGACTGGTTGGCCTTCTGCGAGATCGTCACCTCCTCCACGCCGTCCTGGGTGGTGATCCGGTACGTGGCGGCACCAGTCTGGGCACCGTGGTCGGGGATGTGTGCGAAGACCTTCGCCTGACCGTTGTGGGTGGTGATCTGGCTGCCGAGCCTCCAGGTTCCGGTGACCTTCATGCGGTCGCCCGGGGCGGGGAAGGTCTCGGGGGAGCGGGTGTGGGTGAACCAGAAGTGGTTGCCGTACGCGGCGCCGATCTGGTGGGTGTCGATTTTACCGGGGTAGGTGGTGATCGTGGCCCCGGTCTCGGCGTCGATGATGTCGGAGGGCTGGTACGTCAGATTGAACGTTCCAGCGGACTTCACCGGACCGCATCCTCGAGTGTCGGATCCTGCCGGGACCGTGCCGTTCGGCACATCATCGATGATCAGCGCGTTGCTGGGGATGTCGGTGTTGGTGCAGCGGGGCGGGTAGGCGGTGCCGTCCGGCTGCTCCGGGTAGCTGGTGTTGAACCGATGCACCGCGTAACCGCACTCGGCCGCCTGGCCACAGTCCTTCCACTGCGCGGACTGGCCCCACCAGCAGTGCAGCCAATTCGGGTTGGTGTCGCTGTCACCGCTGTCCAGCTTGCATGCGCCCAAGCCGGGGTCGTTGGAGTCGGTGTCGCTGATCTTCGACGGATCGCAGTCGTTGGAGGCGTCGCAGAAGGTGTCGACGGGCGGCTTGGAGGTGACGCGGTCGATGACGGTGTTCCACCAGGCGGGCCGGTATCCGGCCTGGAAGTCGCCCGGGGCGAACATGGCCGAGATCGGGCGCCCGGCCCAGCCGATCACCTTCTCTTGGTAGGGCCAGTCCTGCGGGTGCGCGGCGTGGCTGTAGTCGTCCTTCGAAGCGTCCAGGGCGTTCTGCAGGAACGGGACGCGGTTCGCCTTCCACAGCGGGTTGGCGGGGTTGTTCGTCCAGCCCACGCCCCTGTGTCCGGCGGAGTCGGGGGTCTCGTAGAAACCGGAGTTGTACGCCCACAGAGCGTAGAACCAGTTCTCGATCCACTTGGGGTGGCCGTCGTTGATCTTCATGCCGGCCCGGCGGGTCTGGTTCCACTTGTCGGACAGGATCCGCGCGCCGTAGGCGATGTTCGCGGTGTAGTCCAGCGCCACGGCTTCCTGGGTGAGCGTGCTGAGCGCGGTTTCACCCTCCTTCTCCTTGCCGGGCAGGCGCATGCCGTCGGTCGCCTGGGTGATCCCGTAGCCGCAGTCGGCTTCGGACCAGTTGATGCGCCACGGGTCGGCCTGGGTGCCGTCGGAGGTGTACTGGGTGCCGTAGTAGTTGCCGATCAGGCTGTTCGCTGTCACGCCCGGCACGGCGAACCTGGTGGCCTGCCACATGTTGGACTCCTGGGCGGTGATGCCCAGGAGAATCTGCGCGGGGACGTGCCACTTGTCGTTGGTGCCGTCCTCGGTGTCGAGGGTGCCGTTGGGGTCGCCTTCGAGGACGAGCGGCGGGAAGAGTCCCTGCGGCTGGTACCCGCCCGTTCCGGTGTTCTTCCAGTCGGGCGAGCGGTAGAAGTCCAGCTTGCCCACGACGGCTTGGTCGACGGCCCACTCCACCTGGCGCGGGGTGGGCTGGAACGCCTGCTTCTTCACGTCGTTCCGCGCCACCGCGCAGTACCGTTCGTCGGTACCCTCGCTCGGGCCGGTCGGCGATGCGGACAATGCCTGGACGCCCATGCTCTGGGCGGACATGCCGGTGGCGCCGCTGCCGGCCTTTGCACCGCCGGACAGCACCGGAGAAGTCCGGATGCCCGTGGCGGAGTTTTTGCCGTTTGCGGCGGGCTTCGCGTCGAGGGTGACCGTCTTGCCCGTGGTCAGCAGCTTGAGTTGCATGCGCGCGGAGCGGACGGCGCTGCCTTCCTCCTGGGTGATCAGGCTCGTCTTGCCATCAGCCCACGTGGTGGACACGGCGGCCCGTCCCAGACTGGACATGCGCGCGCCCTTGTCCAGACCTCCCGGATTGGCGATGCGGGCGGGCAGCTTTCCCTTGCTGTCGGCCTTGCCGGTGATGACCACGCGTCCGGAGGCCGTGCGGGTCAGATCCCAGGCTTCGAGCTTCCCTCCCGCCACCGTGGCAGCAGCAGTCCTGCCACCGCGCGTCTTGGCCGGGGTCAGATACTGGGCCCAGCTCCGCGGCTCGATCGACGCCTTCTTGTCCAGCTCACGGTCGATGAACGTCACGCCGCCGTCGGCATCGGCGGTGAGCTGGAACGGCACCGTGCGCGTACGCACGAGCTCGGTTTCCTTGGCACCGTTGAGGCGGACGAGCCTGTTGCCGTGTGCGGCGACGATTCCGTTCTTGGTCGGGATCGCGGAGGTGACCTGGCCGGGGAACGTGGCCGACTTGGACTGCTTGCCGGTCTTCGCACCCACGGTGATCAGCCGGGTCTGCTGCTTCTTGTCGCCATCATGCGTGAGTTGCGTGAACACCACCTGTTCGCCATCGCCGCAGCCGGGGCTGAAGTACGCGAGTGATGCTGTGAACGGCAGCTTGGTGACCTGGCCCGTGCCAAGGTTCACGACGGCAGTGAACGCACCGCGCACCATCAGCTCGGGCCGGTTGGTGAATGTACGAGGTGCGTAGGCAACGGCCGCGTACTCGCCGGAAGAGGTCAGGCAGGCGTTGCCGATCCACGCGTCGGCGTCGAAGCCGTCCTCACGCAGCGTGGCAGCCGTCTTCCATCCGTACCCGTTGGCCTCGTCGGCGACAAGCAGGTGGAAGCCGGCCCCGTCCCCGCTCGTGGTGAAGGCGGTGTCCCTGGACGCCTTGTACTGAGCGCCAAGAGTCTTCGCGCGATCCTTCGCGGGGATCGCGGACGGCTTGGCAATGGTCGTCTCCGGCTGATTCTTCCAGCCTTGTGCCGCGCTCTTGGGCGGGGTGGGCTCAGCAGCCTGAGCGGGCAAGCTGAGCGGTATCGCGAGCGCGGTGGCCATCGTGACGGTTACAGGCACGCGCAAGCGCCCTATTCGTCTTCTTATGTGTTTCACACGTTTCCTTCATGGGGATTCGATCCACGCCTGATGACGTGGACACCCCACGGCACGACCGCATGTCGCGAGGCGCCATGGGGAAGCCGGGAGTTACTGGCGGCACAGGTAGAAGCCCGGGCGGCGCGCACTCACTGGGCTGCGTCGAGCACGGGCCGGGTGATCCCCGCCGTCGCAAGTCCAGAACGATGCCGAGGCTGAAGAAACAAGCCCGGACACCCGGCACCAGTGAGTCAGCGGCGCAGCGCCTCCACGGGCGCGATGCGGGAAGCTCTCCACGCCGGATACAGGCCGGCCAGCAGACCGGTCGCCAGGCCGATAGCGGGAGCAGTTGTCACCGTCATGGAATGGATGACGGGCGTCCAGCCGCGGGCGATCGCAACTCCAACAACGGTCATCGTGCCGAGGGAGGTACCGACGAGGCCACCCAGGGCTCCCAAGGCCGCTGATTCGGTGAGGAACTGAGTGGTGATGTGCCGACCGCGTGCTCCCAGGGCACGCCGCAGCCCGATCTCACTCGTGCGCTCCAGCACGGCTACGAGTGTGGTGTTGGCAATTCCGACTGCTCCGATGAAGAGGCAGATCGCCGCCAGGAGGAGAAAGAGCTGGTCGAGGTCACCAGTGACCTCTCCCCGCAGGCTTCGCGGGTCCGGCGGGGGGATGGCCTTGAAGTACTGGGGATGGGCTGGGTCGAGCGCCGACGGGGATTCCTGGGCGACCTGGGTCGCTGCGCCGAGGCGGGTCGACACCAGCATCTTGGCGCCGTCCTTGGGGGCACCCCATATGTGCTGTGCCGTTGAGCGCGGGACGACAACAGACAAGAGAAGATCTGTCTTGCGCTCCACGTCGCCGATCACGCCGACGACGGTGAACGCCTCGTTACCGATGAAGACCGCCGGCTGAGTCTCTACGGTTGAGATGCCGAGCTGGTCGGCGACCCCGGATCCAACAACGGCCACACGCTGCCGGGTTCTGTCGTGCCAGAGATCAAAGGTCCTCCCTTGGACGATCGACGGACCGGCGGCATCGAGGACACCGGAGGAGGCGGCGATGACTTGGATGTCCTCCCCACCGCGTGAGACTCCCACGGGTGCCGAGCGCACGGCGCTGCCGTCCTTCAACTGAACGGGCCAGTACACCCCGGCATGTTCGACTCCGTTGAGGCGCTCTACCTGCCGCTCCCCATCGGCCGGGAAGGCGAGATCCACGAACTCGTCCTGATCCTTCGCGACGTCCTCGATGGTCACTTCGGTCGCACTCAGGGCGTTGAAACGCTCGTCGATCTGCGAGGAGGCTGTTGCCGTCAGCCCCAGGACAGCCACGAAGGTGCCCACACCCAGAACCGTCCCCACTGACGTGAGTATCGAGCGCGCGGGACGCTGAAGCATCCCGGCAGTTGACTCCGCCAGTACGTCCCGTACGGAGAACCGCGGGACGGGTATGGACCCCGTCTCGTGGCGACCTCGGCGCAGCCGCGTTATCGGCATGAGGCTGCGCCTCATCTCCTTGCCTCCTCCGTCAGCCGTCCGTCGCGGATAGTGATCGTTCGTTCGCCCTGCTCAGCCACTGCTGGATCATGCGTAATGACGAGAATGGTCATGCCGGCTGCGTGCAACTCGTGCAGCAACTCCAGAATGGAGGCGGCAGTTGAGGTATCGAGATTGCCCGTTGGTTCATCGCACAGAAGGAGTGATGGGCGACCGACCATCGCCCGGGCGATGGCCACCCGTTGACGTTCACCGCCCGACAGAGTGGATGGCACGGCATCGATACGGTGCTCCAGACCGACGCGGACCAGTGCTTCTCTGGCGCTACTCATCCGTTCCTTGCGGCTGACGCTCCGGTAGACGAGAGCCAGGGCCACGTTCTCCAGCGCGGTGCGGTGGGGAAGCAGATGGAAGGACTGGAAGACGAAGCCGATGCGGTGGCCTCGAAGTGCGGTGCGGTCCGCGTCTCGCAGTCCAGCCGTGTCGCGACCGTCCAGGAGATAGGTGCCGTGTGTGGGGATGTCGAGCAGGCCGATGATATTGAGCAGCGTGGATTTACCCGCTCCTGAGGGACCCACGACCGTGACGAACTCGCCTGGCCGAACCACCAGGTCGCACGGTCGCAATGCCACGACTGGTGGGGGACCGGCGTAGGTCAGACCCGTGCCCCGGAGATCGATCACAGGCGCCTCGGCCGGCTCATGGAGAGTCACCGGGGCTGTCCCTGGAGCCCCGCATTATTCCGGATGCCGATGATGACTCGCTCGCCTTCGGCTAGCCGGTGACCCGCGTGTGGGCGGATTTCCACGTACCCGTCTCCGGTGGTGCCCGTAGTGACCGGGACCTTCCGCTTTGCCCCGGCCTCCGTCAGGACGGTCACAGAGGTCTGGCCGTCAACGCCCGCGGTAATAGCAGAAACCGGCACGACAAGCGCCTTCCCCTTGGTCGCGGCTGCCTGCACGGTGAGCCTGACGTCCTGTCCGGCCAGTTCCGAAGACAGTTCCTTTGTCGGCTTGACGACCAACAGGTATCCGTTGGGCGTGGACGGACCGTCCGGGCGTCCATCAGCCGTGACGGACTGCTCCTGTTGGATGGTCTCCGACACCGATGCGACTGATGCGGATGCGGTTGTGCCCGTGACTTCAGACAGAATCTGCACCCGTTGTCCCGGACGCACCAGCCCCTTTTGATGCTGCTGAAGATAGCCGTTCACAACCAGCGCACCCGCCGACACGGTGAGAATCTTTCCGGAGACGGTGCTGCCCACCTTGGCGGTCAGGCTGTCGACCCGAGCCGGAAACCCAGAGACAAGGACGACCTCCGAAGCGGGGAGCATCGGGCCGGTCTTGGCCCTGGTCTCCGCGAGTCGTCCCCGTGCCTTGCGCAGGTCTTCGCGAGCGCGCTCCACGTCCTTGCTCGTCGGGACGGCTGCCTCGGGTGATTTCGTCCAGGCGCCTGAGGCCTGCGGTGTGACCTGGACGTCCTCCAGGGCACGTTCCGCCTCTGTGACCGCCGCCGCTGCTGTCTCGACCTCGCCTTCCCCATCCGTCCTTGCCGGCAAGGGGTCGTAGCCGATGCGCGAGTAGAACGCCGTGAGCGCGGCCTTGGTACCGACCCCGAAGTGGCCCTTACGGTCTGCGCCGACGCCATGTCCGACCTGGCGGAGCGCCGTCTGCAGCTGAGCGACGTCGTCCCCCTCCATTCCGGGTTTGAGATCTCGGTAGACAGGCAGTCGTCCCTGGAGGACGAAGACGGGACGCCCCGACACTTCCGCCAAAACCTGTCCTGCCGCGAGCTGGGTACCCACGGAAGCACGTAGCTTGGTGACGACAGCAGACCCTTCCGACGTGCCTCCCGCCGGAGTGACGTCTACTGACTGTTCAGCAGTCACGGTGCCGCGGAGGATCACTGAGTCGGCGAGCACTCTGTGCTCCACACCAGCCGTGATGACGCTGGGTGGTGGAGCCGTTGAATCCAGCGCGGCCTGGGCCGGCGACTTGACCATCCGCGCCGCCGCCAACCCTGCGCCAGACACAAGGACCGCTCCGGCGGCGACCATCACGATCCATCGGCGTCGGCGCATGAGCCCCACAGCCCGAACACTCTGCTCGCCTTCAGGCACGAGCCCTCCCGTATTCATACGTCAGCTACGAGTCGCTGACGCTGTTTCGCTTACTTGTGCTAACTACTCTCAGTTCCCCGAGAGCCCGGCGACAACGCCCTGGTGCAGATCGACCGGCGCCTGGGCGATGACCGCACCGTGGGCCAGGCACTTGGACCGAGTGGAGGAGGTCGTGGGATTCTGGGCGCAGTGGGCTTCCTTGTAACCGCGCTCGGCTTCAAGGACCTTGCTTGTCACTGATCGCAACGTCCGGTATTTCTGGCTGGACTTGGTCAGGTCAGCTGCGGTCCGTGCGACGCGCCCAGTTTCGGCGACCGTATCTGCGCAGTTGCTTGTGAAGAGACTCGATGACGAGGATGAACACGGCGAGTTCGTGCCCTCCCCGAACCTGCCGCGTAGGTCGTTGACCATGGAGACCAGACGTCCGTGGACGGCCGCCTCGTCTACGACAGGATCTGCAGAGGCGGCCGGCCCGGACTCCACCCCAGCGCTCTGTGAGGCACGGGCTGATGGACTGTGCTCAGGGCCGATTTCGGGGGATGGGGCCGAGCATGCGGCGGCCACTGCGCCGAGGGCCACCGCTGCGATGACGGCAGCCGCGCGCCTCATCGGCTATCCCCTGACAGAACGGTTGAGGCGTTCCTCACCGAGCGGTCGGTCTCGCGCCGTCCCTCTTCGAGGATCTCCTCCTTCTTCCCGATCATCGCTTTCTGTATCGCCGACTCAACGGAGTTCCATATGCCAATGAGATTGGTTTCGTACTTGCACTGAACATCGGCGTCGGCGGTCACCTTCTCCCGCGGTGTTGCAGATCCAGCGCCCATGGTCTTGAGCGGGTCGAGCGGAGAATTGAAATCATATCCACGCTTCTGCATGCATTGAGACCACTGCCCCAATACAGCCTTGACCTTTTCGTCATTCAACGACACGGTGAAACTAGCCATGTTGATATCATTCGCGGCTCGATTCGAAAGGCCGTTTCCGATCTTCCGCTTCGCTTCTCCGGCGCACCCTCCTTCGGGTATCTTCTGCCCGTTTACCTTGGCGCCGCTCTCCACCTTGACAGTCGGGTCAGAATTTCCCAGAAAGACGCGAGTGGCCGCTTCGCTCATTGCTGCACTAGGCGCCTGTTCCGAAGGCCCCTGAACATTGTCGGCGCCGAGTCCGTACCCGTACTTCGAGGCTGCTGCGGAATCTACGATCCCGTACCGCCGCGATCTATTTGAGGCATTGTCGTCCGAGGTAACCCTCTGTCCGGACGCTGCGCTCCATGAATAGCTGAACCCGAAGCGTGCCATGCATGACTTGGCCACCATGCGTGAGGCCTTGAGTATCTGCTCCTTCTCCTTCTGCGATACCAGATAACCTTCGATCGGAAGGGTAGGTATCGTGGCGGACTTGATGTCCGGGGCGTTTGAAGGTTTCGAATACTCGAGTGATGTCAGGTCGCGCTCGTTGCTCGATGTCTTGTCACTCTCGGATGCAACACCGGAGCATCCGACCAGGGAGGCAGCGATCAGCAAGGTTCCTGAAAGCCCGAGCGCTGAAGGCATGTGCTTGAACATAAAGGGATCCGATCAAGTACCGGCCAGGTCGGCCGAGGAACTCTCGGCCGACCTGGCTTGTGGCGGGCTAACACTCGCCGCAAACTCGAGCCTGCGAGGCGTTGTCGTTGAAGGTCGCGTTGAGATTACCGAAGTAGGTACCCCACCCCCACGGGTCCCACTCATCCGACGGGCCACCCCAGCCACTGTTGAAGAAAACGCGGGTACTGGTGTCGTTGTAGTTGTACACCGATGCCGTGTTGTTCTTTACATACGTGCCATATCCCTTCAGGTTTTCCCCTTCGGAATACCAGTACTTTCCACATCCCTGGGAGGAGCAGTTCCACGGATTGGCGTCGTAGTTGTGAACCTTGCCGAAGATCCCGACCTTGGCACCCGTATGGTTCGAACCCCAGTAGACACAAAGCGGGAAGTTGCCGTTCCTCCCGCACTTGTAAATCTTTCCGTCATTCGGGTTGTCGCCATACGCGGCGCTGGGTGCTGCACTCATCATGAGCGCCGCAAATACGCCGGCAAAGACAAGTGCAATCGATTTAATGCGCACTGCTAGATCCCCCTCCTAGTAATCTGAAAAGTTGCCGCCCGCCATTGAGTCAACGTCAAACGGTGGGCAGACGGCTTCCTTGGATTTCACCGAAGCCGAGGAGAGGGTACGCATTTTGTGCGATCGCAGCATGGCAAGCGTCAGCACTTGTGCGAAAGTGCGATACAGGCCTCTTGAGCCCCCCCGGGCCTGCGGAAATCCATGTGAGGCCACCTTACACTTCGGCGCGATCAATTCAAGATCCATAAAGGTGACCTGCTTCGCAAGCAGGGGCATACGGGACGACTGCCGATTTTGACGCCGCGTTTGATGCTCTGGGTGCTCGCAATACCCGGTGTCTGGAAACTCGAACTCGCAAGGTATTGAGCCGAGTTGATCCCGAGCGGTGGCGGATCTGTTCGAACTAGGGATGCCGCAGAGCATCCCGTCGCTCGCCTGCCAGCGATCACGCCATCTGCCACATCGCCTGGTACTGACCGGCAGGAACGGCCGCAACCGTTCCCACTCCGCGTCCGTCAGACATCCCCGCCCCATGCGCACATCAACGACCACGTGCATCCCGCAGGCGGACACCTCGAACCCCAAGCCAGCTGCGGCACCTCCGCACATCGCCGAAGAAGTCCAGGTAGCCGAGCAGGGAGCGCGCCGGCTCCGTACGCCGCTCGGCGTCATGGGCGGCGAGCGCGTCCAGCCTGGCGTGGCGGGTGTCTGGATGCCGGTCGAGGAGGAGCAGGGTGCGCGCCACCGCGCAGCCGCACCGCGTGCGTCGCTGGGCCGGGCCAGGCAGCAGGTGGAGTGCCGGCAGGCGCGGCTCGCTTCCCGCCGGGCCGTGCGTCCTGAGGTGCTCTCGCACGCGCGGGTTCGTTGCCTCACCCGCGAGACAACCGAACGCCCACGGCCCCCGGGCGGCCGGGAGGAAGCCGGCACGCGACCACGAGCCCGGCGAACCGCGCCACGATCGCGCCGACGCGTCGGCAGGCGAATTGCTGCCCCTCGGCTGAACTCCCCCAGGGTGACCTGCCGCTCGAAGTGAAGGCGCGAGCTGGTCCGCCCCGACGGCCTCGCCCTCGACGACTTCTCGACGCGCCAGCTGACGGCAGTCCATGCTGCCGGTGCGAGCTGGTCTGCGAACGCCAGGACCGGTCCTTGATCATCACCAGCCACCAGGTCATCACGAACGGCCCCAGCTATCGACCGGACAAGCGATCCCGGAACCCCACCGACTCCGGCCAAGGAATCCGAAAGGCGACAACGTGCCGCTCGGCGAGCAACACGCCTGGCGCGAACTGCGGCAACGCCAGTCCTCCCGAAGGATCTGCGTCGAGGACGCCAACGCCGAGCACAAGCAATTGCGCCCGCTCCAACGGTTCCTCGGGCGCCGGGAGCACTACCCGGCCACCCACCGGGCCATCGCCGCCCTGCTCTCCGACCGCGCGGCCCAGCGAACCACCCGTCGCAAGCCCAGCACCGACCTCGTGCCCGTCAGCACGACGGCATGCTGAACCACCCACCGACCGAACCTCAGTCCAGCACCCCTCAACATCAATAGCTGGCAAGGTCGTTACGGCTTGGACAACCGCAGCGTCCAGGTGCCGTCCGACGTCACGTTGATGTAGTAGGGCCCACCGCCGAACATCTGCGAGACAGTCGATCCATTGAACGTTCCGATCTCGTTGAAGGCGAGGTCCTGCGTGCCTCCCTCGGCGTCGAGAACGACGACGATGAAGTTGCCCCGGCCTGTGTTCGCGCCCTGCACCTCGACCGCGTGGTCCGCGTCGAAGGGGCCCCTGACCTGGTCGCCTTCGCCTTCGTAAGTCTGCGGAAGCGCGACTGCGGGCTGGTTCCGAGGCTGCGTGATGGTGACTGACCATGCGGCGTCGCCAGTGATGTTGAGCCGGTAGCTGCCGGCGCTGAGCCCCTCCGCCTTCGACCCGTCGTACGCGCCAATCGTGTTGACCAGCAGGTCCTTTGTCCGCCCCGATGAGTCCAGAAGCGTGACGATGAAGTTGGCTGAGCAGGAGGAACAGGTTGAGCGGAAGACGGCCAGACCATCCGTCACGGTGAAGCTCTGGGTCGCCTTCTTACCTTGCCCTGAGAGACGGATGGCCGGGATGGCCGTGGGCGTCGGCTCGGCGGACGGTGACGACTGCGATGTGGTTCCGGTCACCTGAGGAGTGGACTGCGTCGGGGTGGTTGTCTTCTCTCCCCCGCTGTTGGCCACCAGGGTGATCACGAGGATGACCACCACGAGTCCCAGGGCGCCCAAGCAGCCCCAGAGGCAACCACGGCGGCGGCCTTTCGCCGGTGGAGCTGGCGGCTGTCCCGGTGGTTGGCTCCAGCTGTACTCCCCACTCTGCGGACCTCCCGAACCGCCTCCCGGGGGCTGCTCGGGCGGGCTGGTTGCGGCCATGAGCACCTCCTCCGCAGGGTGTCGCGACGGACAGTTCTCCACGCTAGGTGGACGCCCAGCATCCAGCGCCCTGCACGGGGCCAACCGAGCGATGTCGCAGGAGAGGCGTCCACCAGCCGCACCAGAGCCTGAGGCCGGGTGATCCCCTCGACCGGCCATGGCGGTGGATTATTTCCCGCCCTTTTCGAGTGGGCGCGCCAGGTCACACCCCAGACGGCAGGCGGTCAAGGCCCGCCACGTCGAGATCACGGACTGACCCGCATCCGAGCGGCAGGTGGCATCGGGGTTCCACCGCCTGCCACTCGGCGTGCCTGCGGTCTGTGGTGGGCCAGCGCCTATCCGAAAAGTGAGCCTGCCCGGGCGGCCCCTGGGCAGGCTCCATTGCCTGGCGGCTCCCCAAGAAGAGCGACGGCTGGGACCGCAACACACGTGTCCCTCGACGCCTTCGGAGACACCACATACATCTCCCTGGACAGCCCGCAGCCGGGTGACGCGATCCTCGAGGACGGCGATGTCGCCCTCTTCGACAAGTGGACCGACTCCAGCAAGACGGAGATGTGGGTCTACGACGAGTACAGCACCGGCGACGCCAGCCGCCACACCACCAAGTCGTACTACTCCCCCAGCGGCTTCAAGGGCCTGGGCTACGACAAGGCCACCAAGCCGGGGAAGGCCGAGCCGACCACCGCGTACGACCAGAGGGACGGCACCATGCGGATCTACCGCCGATACCTCCACCGGCAGCAGCTTCACCCGCGCCACCGACTACGACTCCGGCAGCTTCGCGACCTCCAACGTCGGCGACCGCATGGCCTCCGGCAACACCAACGGGGACGGCAAGGACGACATCGTCATGGCCTACCAGTACAACAACGGCACCTGGGGCCTCTACACCTCTCTCATCGGCCTGAACTACGACGGCATCTGGTACACCGGCGGCACCTACAACCTCAACAAGGTCGGCGGACACCTCGTCCTCGGCGACTGGCAAAGCACCGCTGCCGAGAACCGCGCCACGTACTGCGCTGACAGGGGTCGGGCTGCCGTTAAGCGCCCGGCCCCTCCCTCGCCACCAGATCCCGACCGAAACGGCCATGCCGGAGGCCTTCACCACCACCCGGATACCGTCCTCCAGCGTGACCAGCCAGACCGCACTCGCCGCGCCACAGCTCAGCCGCACCACGTGGGCCGCCTGGGGCGGGCAGCAGATGCGATGCCGGCAGGCGCGGCTCGCTTCCCGCCGGATCGTGTGTCCTGAAGTGTTCTAGCAGGCGCGGGTTCGTTCCCCACACGCGAGACAACGCCCCACACGGCCCCCATCCGGGCGGCCGGGAGGAAACCGGCACGGAGGCCGACCACGAGCCCGGCAAACCGCGCCGCGATCACGCCGAACGGCTTCGGCGGGCGAGGTACCCCTCAACTGAACTCCCCCAGGGTGACCTGCCGCTCGAAGCGAATGCGCGAGCTGGTCAGCCCCGACGTCCTCATCCTCAACGACTTCGCGACGGGCCAGCGAAAGCAGCCCGGGCCGCCGACCTCTGCGAGCTGGTTGGCGAACGCCAGGGCCGGTCCTTGATCATCACCAGCACCCGGGCGCCCAGCGACTGGTATCCGCTCTTCCGCCCGGCCTTCGCCGAGTCGCCTTTTGACCGGCTGATCAACACCAGCCACCAGGTCATCACGATCGGCCCCCAGCTACCCACCGCACAAGCGACCCCGGAACCCCACCGACAAGCCCCCGGCCAACTGGCCGATGGAACGAAGGGGCGTCAAACAAGGACGCAGAATTCCGCGCAGTATGCGGCGTGTCACACGCAGAAGCCGTGGGATCGCCGTGGGATCATCGCCGTGTCTCCACACCCAGGTTCCACCTAAAACCCCAGGTCAAGAAGGCTAGGGCCCGGTGAGGCAGACCAGGGGCGCCCGCCTCGCCTCACCGATGAGAGGCAAACGCCACACGCGAAACCACCCCTCCAGGGGCGTTTTCGCAGGTCAGAACGTTTTTCCGTGGTGGGGCGGGTGGGACTCGAACCCACGGCCGACGGATTATGAGTCCGCTGCTCTAACCGGCTGAGCTACCGCCCCTTACCGCGTGGCGCGTACATGTGTGCGCGCCGTCTGCCGCAGCATAGCCGCTCATACGATCTCCTGCTCCGGATGGTCGGCGTCCGCTGCGCGCTGCTCGACCATGAGGACTTCGCAGCGTGGCGAGCGGTTCCCGGACATACAAAAAAGGACCCCTCAGGGTCCTTTCTCGTTCGCTCCCCCGGCTGGACTCGAACCAGCAACCCTCCGGTTAACAGCCGAATGCTCTGCCAATTGAGCTACAGGGGATCGCGCTCCCCCGACTGGACTCGAACCAGTAACCTGCCGGTTAACAGCCGGCTGCTCTGCCAATTGAGCTACAGGGGATTGCTGCGTTGCACCGAACGGATCCACCTCGGGTGTTCCCGGGCGGCGCGCGCTCGCTGCGACACATACATTAGCGCAAGCAGGGGGGTGCTCCGCCAATCGGTATGCCGTGGGCGCTCGTGGGCACGAGTGAGGCAACAGGGAAGCTCAAGGGAAGGTGGTGCCGCCGTGCGGTACAAGCTGACGTTCGTCGTGGGGCTGGCCCTCGGTTACGTCATCGGCACGCGCGCCGGGCGTGAGCGCTACGAGCAGATGAAGAAATCGGCCAGGGACTTCTCGCAGAACCCGGCGGTCCGCAACGCCGCCGAGTCCGCGGCGCAGACCGGCCGCCAGGTCGCCGGCAAGGCGTTCCACGCGGTGAGCGACAAGGTCGGGGACAAGATCCCGGCGTCGGTCACCGACCGGATCCACTCGCTCCGCCACCACAACGGTCAGGTGACGGAGGACGACTGGGGTGTGAGCAACACCTGAGAAGGCGGCGCGTCGGGGGCCAAAAACGGCACTCCTACCCCGCACGCGCTCCCCCTACTCCTCCGCGTGCGGCAGAATCTCCTCCATGGGGATAGTCGCCGGCTTGGACAGCTCAGCCGAGTTCACACGCATCGTCGTCTGCGACGCGGACACGGGTGCCGTACTGCGTCAGGGGTACGCCCCGCACCCGGGTGAGCCCAAGGCCACCGACGTCGACCCGCAGGCGTGGTTGCTCTCGCTCGGCGAGGCGGCCGGCGGCGGGCTGCTCGAAGGGGTGCAGGCCATCGGGGTCTCCGCCCAGCAGCACGGGCTCGTACCGCTCGACGCGCAGGGCGGGCTCGTCCGGCCCGCGCTCGTCGGCAACGACAAGCGCGCGCAGGTGGCCGCGGCCGATCTGGTCGAGGCCTTCGGCGGGCGGCAGGCCTGGGCCGAGGCCGTCGGCTCCGTGCCGCAGGCCGGGCAGCCGGTCGCCAAGCTCCGCTGGCTGGCCCGCTCCGAACCGGAGCACGCCCAGCGCGTCGCGATGCTCCTGCAGCCGCACGACTGGCTGGTCTGGCAGCTCCTCGGCCGGCCCGCGCGCCGGACCACCGACCGCGGCGCCGCCTCCGCCACCGGCTACTGGTCGGCCGGCGCGGGCGCGTACCGCCCCGACCTCGTCGAGCTGGCGCTCGGTCACCAGGCCATGCTCCCCGAGGTGCTCGGCCCCGCCGAGGCCGCCGGAACGACCCCCGAGGGCCTGCTGATCTCCGCCGGTACCGGCGAGACGATGGCCGCCGCCCTGGGGCTCGGCCTCGCGCCCGGCGACGCGGTCGTCTCGCTCGGTGCTTCCGGCTCCGTGATGGCCGTGCACCACGAGGCGCTCGCCGACCCGCAGGGTCTGATCACCTCCTTCGCCGACGCGGCCGGGATGCACCTGCCCGTCGTCCACACCTCGAACGCGGTACGGGCGCTGCGCGGCACCGCCGAGATGCTCGGCGCGGAGAGCCTGGAGGAGCTGTCGGCGCTGGCCCTGAAGTCGACGCCGGGCGCCTCCGGACTCGTCCTGCTCCCCTACCTGGAGGGCGAGCGCACCCCGATGCTGCCGCACACCGCGGGCACGCTCAGCGGGCTGCGCCGCGAGTCGATGAAGCCCGAGCACCTCGCGCGGGCCGCGTTCGAGGGCATGCTCTGCGCGCTGACCGACGCCATGGACGTGCTGCGCGGCCGTGGGGTCGAGGTGCGCCGGGTGTTCCTGCTCGGCGCGGCGGCCGGGCTGCCGGCCGTCCAGGCGATCGCCCCGGCGATCTTCGGCGCGCAGGTCGTCGTCCCGCAGCCCGCGGACTACGCGGCGCTGGGCGCGGCCCGGCAGGCCGCGTGGGCGCTCGGGGTGTCGCGTGGCACGCTCTCCCCGACCGCTCCGCCGGCCTGGCAGGGCGCCGCCGCGCAGATTCTCGAGCCCGGCGAGGAGCTGGCGGTCGGGCAGGCGGTCCGGCAGCAGTACGTGGCCACCCGCGAGCAGACCCACCCGGGCGCGTTCGGCGGGTAGCAGCCGGTAGCCGCCGTGCGTTCGACCCGTGCGTTCGTTCGGCGGGTAGCCGTCGTGCGTTCGATGCCGTGCGTTCGACTCGTCGCCGTGGCGCATTCGGCTGGTAGCGGAGTCCGTTCAAGACTCGACAAAACCCGCTCGTAACGTCCGGGGGCCGGGGGCGATAGTAGGACCCGTGCTCCTACGACTTCTCCGAACCCACCTTCGACCGTACAAGAAGCCCATCGGCCTGCTGGTCCTGCTCCAGTTCCTGCAGACCTGCGCGTCCCTCTACCTGCCGACCCTGAACGCCGACATCATCGACAACGGTGTCGTCGAAGGGGACACCGGCTACATCCTGCGGTTCGGCGCCCTGATGGTCGCCGTCTCCGTGATCCAGGTCGTCTGCAACGTCGGCGCCGTGTACTACGGCGCCAGGACCGCATCCGCCCTCGGCCGGGACGTCCGGGCCGCCGTCTTCGAGCGGGTGCAGTCGTTCTCGGCCCGCGAGGTCGGGCAGTTCGGCGCGCCGTCGCTGATCACCCGTACCACCAATGACGTCCAGCAGGTCCAGATGCTGGTCCTGATGGCGTTCACGCTGATGGTCTCCGCGCCGATCATGTGCGTCGGCGGCATCGTCATGGCGCTGAGCCTCGACGTGCCGCTGTCGGCGGTGCTGATCGCGGTCGTGCCGATCCTCGGCATCGCGGTCTCGCTGATCGTGAAGAAGATGCGCCCGCTGTTCCGGACGATGCAGGAGCGGCTCGACACGGTGAACCGGGTACTGCGCGAGCAGATCACCGGCAACCGCGTGATCCGGGCCTTCGTGAAGGACGGGTACGAGCGGGACCGGTTCAAGGTCTCCAACACCGAGCTGACCGACGTCTCGATGGCGACCGGCCGGCTGATGGCGCTGATGTTCCCGACCGTGATGACGGTCGTGAACATCTCCAGCATCGCGGTGGTCTGGTTCGGAGCGCACCGCATCGACAGCGGTGGGATGGAGATCGGCGCGCTGACCGCCTTCCTCGCGTATCTGATGCAGATCGTGATGGCCGTGATGATGGCCACCTTCATGTTCATGATGGTGCCGCGCGCCGAGGTGTGCGCCGAGCGCATCGAGGAGGTCCTCTCCACCGACAGCAGCGTCGTGCCGCCGGCCGAGCCGGTGCGCGAGCTGGTGCGGCGCGGCCATCTGGAGGTCCGGAGCGCGGACTTCCGCTACCCGGGCGCCGAGGAGTCGGTGCTGCGGGACGTGGAGCTGGTGGCGCGGCCGGGCGAGACGACGGCGATCATCGGCTCGACCGGCAGCGGCAAGTCGACGCTGCTCGGCCTGGTGCCGCGGTTGTTCGACGTGACCGGCGGCGAGGTGCTCGTCGACGGCGTGGACGTACGGAAGCTGGGGCCGGAGCTGATGGCGCGGACGGTGGGGCTCGTCCCGCAGAAGCCGTACCTCTTCTCCGGGACGGTGGCGACGAACCTGCGGTACGGCAAGCCCGACGCGAGCGACGAGGAGCTGTGGCACGCGCTTGAGGTCGCGCAGGCGGCCGACTTCGTGAAGAAGCTGGAGCACGGGCTCGACGCGCCGATCGCGCAGGGCGGCACCAATGTGTCCGGCGGTCAGCGGCAGCGGCTCGCGATCGCCCGGACGCTGGTGCAGCGGCCGGAGATCTATCTCTTCGACGACTCGTTCTCGGCGCTGGACTACCGGACGGACGCGCTGCTGCGGGAGGCGCTGAAGGCGGAGACGGCGGACTCGACCGTCGTGATCGTCGCCCAGCGGGTGTCGACCATCCGGGAGGCCGACCGCATCGTGGTCCTCGACGAGGGCCGGGTCGTGGGTACCGGGCGCCACCACGAGCTGATGGCGGGCAATGAGACGTACCGGGAGATCGTGCTCTCCCAGCTGACCGAGGCGGAGGCAGCCTGATGGCCGGTCCTGGCGGACGGATGATGGCCGGTGGCGGCCCCGACCAGCGGTCGATGGACTTCAAGGGCTCGGGCAAGCGGCTGCTGCGGCAGCTGGCGCCCGAGCGGGGCGCGCTGTGGCTGATGCTGTTCACCGGTGTGCTCAGCGTGGCGGCCTCGGTGGTCGGCCCGAAGATCCTCGGCAAGGCGACCGACCTGGTCTTCGCGGGCGTGGTCGGGCGGCAGATGCCCGACGGCACGACGAAGGCGCAGGCGATCGAGGGCCTGCGGGCCAAGGGCGACGGCGGGATGGCCGACATGCTGTCCGGGGTGGACTTCACCCCCGGGCAGGGCATCGACTTCACGGCCGTCGGCGAGGTGCTGCTGTGGGTCCTCGCGATCTACGTGGCGGCCGGTCTGCTCATGCTGGTGTCGACCCGGATGTCGATCAAGGTGATCAACCGGACCGTCTACCGGATGCGGGAGGACGTGCAGGCGAAGCTGGCGCGGCTGCCGCTGTCGTACTTCGACAAGGCCAAGCGCGGCGAGGTGCTGAGCCGGGCGACGAACGACATCGACAACATCTCGCAGACGCTCCAGCAGTCGATGGGGCAGCTGATCAACTCGCTGCTGACCATCGTCGGCGTCCTTGCGATGATGTTCTGGATCTCGCCGCTGCTCGCACTGGTCGCGCTGGTGACCGTGCCGGTGTCGGTGGTCGTGGCGACGAAGGTCGGCAAGCGGTCGCAGCCGCACTTCGTGCAGCAGTGGAAGTCCACGGGCACCCTCAACGCCCATGTGGAGGAGATGTACACCGGCCACGCGCTGGTGAAGGTCTTCGGGCGGCAGGACGAGTCGGCGGCCGACTTCCGCGAGCAGAACGAGGCGCTGTACGAGGCCGGTTTCAAGGCCCAGTTCAACAGCGGTGTGATGCAGCCGGTGATGTTCTTCATCTCGAACATCAACTACGTGCTTGTCGCCGTCGTCGGCGGGCTGCGGGTGGCGAGCGGCACGCTGTCGATCGGTGACGTGCAGGCGTTCATCCAGTACTCGCGCCAGTTCTCGATGCCGCTGACGCAGGTCGCCTCGATGGCGAACCTGGTGCAGTCGGGCGTCGCCTCGGCCGAGCGGATCTTCGAGCTGCTCGACGCGGAGGAGCAGACCCCGGACTCCCCGGCGTCGGCCGAGCGGCCGTCGGAGTCGCCGGGCGGGGTGGCGCTGGACAAGGTGGCGCTGGACAAGGTGACCCTGGGCAACGTGGCGATGGGCAAGGTGGCGCTGGAGGAGGTGTCGTTCCGCTACGAGCCGGACAAGCCGCTCATCGAGGAGCTGTCCGTCACGGTGGAACCGGGCCAGACGGTCGCGATCGTCGGCCCGACCGGCGCCGGCAAGACCACGCTCGTGAACCTGCTGATGCGGTTCTACGAGGTCACCGGCGGCCGGATCACGCTCGACGGGGAGGACATCTCGGCGATGTCCCGCGAGGAGCTCCGGTCCGGGATCGGCATGGTCCTCCAGGACACCTGGCTCTTCGGCGGGACGATCGCGGAGAACATCGCGTACGGCGCGGGCGGAGCGGTCACGCGGGAGCGGATCGAGGAGGCGGCGCGGGCCGCGCACGCCGACCGGTTCATCCGTACCCTTCCCGACGGCTACGACAGCGTCATCGACGACGAGGGCGGCAACGTCAGCGCCGGTGAGAAGCAGTTGATCACCATCGCGCGGGCGTTCCTCTCCGACCCGGTGATCCTCGTCCTGGACGAGGCGACCAGCTCGGTCGACACCCGTACCGAGGTCCTCATCCAGAAGGCGATGGCGCGCCTGGCCCACGGGCGCACCTCGTTCGTGATCGCCCACCGGCTCTCCACCATCCGGGACGCGGACGTGATCCTGGTGATGGAGAACGGCTCGATCGTCGAACAGGGCGCGCACGACGAGCTGTTGGCGGCGGGCGGCGCGTACGCCCGCCTCTACGCGGCCCAGTTCGCGCAGGCGGTCGCCGAGGTCGACTAGTCCAGATAGCCCCGCAGCTGGTCCGCGAAGGCGTGGTCCCGCAGCTTGTTGAGGGTCTTCGACTCGATCTGGCGGATGCGTTCGCGCGTCACGCCGAAGAGCCGGCCGATCTCCTCCAGGGTGCGGGGCCTGCCGTCGTCCAGGCCGTAGCGGAGCTGGACCACCTTACGTTCGCGCTCGCCGAGGGTGGAGAGGACCGCCTCCAGGTGCTCGCGGAGCAGCAGGAACGCCGCCGACTCCACCGGGCTCGTCGCGTCGCCGTCCTCGATGAGGTCGCCGAGCGCGACGTCGTCCTCCTCGCCGACGGGGGCGTGCAGGGAGACCGGTTCCTGGGCGAGGCGGAGCACCTCGCCGACCCGCTCGGGGGCCAGGTCGAGCTGGGCGGCGACCTCCTCCGGGGTGGGCTCGTAGCCACGCTCCTGGAGCATGCGGCGCTGCACCCGGATCACGCGGTTGATCAGTTCGACGACGTGGACGGGGACGCGGATGGTCCGGGCCTGGTCGGCGAGGGCCCGGGACATCGCCTGGCGGATCCACCAGGTCGCGTACGTCGAGAACTTGTAGCCGCGCGCGTAGTCGAACTTCTCCACGGCCCTGATCAGGCCCAGGTTCCCTTCCTGGACCAGGTCGAGCATGGTCAGGCCGCGCCCGACGTACCGCTTGGCGACGGAGACGACGAGCCGCAGGTTGGCCTCGATGAGCCGGCGCTTGGCCATCCGGCCGAGGACGACGAGCCGGTCCAGGTCGAGCGCCAGCTGCGAGTCCAGGGAGGCGGCGCTCGCGAGTTTCGCCTCGGCGAAGAGCCCGGCCTCTACGCGGCGGGCGAGCTCGACCTCCTCGGCGGCGGTGAGCAGCGGGATACGGCCTATCTCGCGCAGGTACTGGCGGAAGAGGTCGGAGGAGGGCCCGTTCCCGCCGGGGTCGACGCGGCGCGGAGCCGGTTCCGGTTCGGGCGCGTCGTCCACGAACTCGGTGGGCTCCGGCGGATCGGCTCCCTCGGCCTGCTCTTTGGAGGCCGGCGCCTCCGGGTGGTGGGCGGCCGGGCGCTGCCCGGGCACGACATCCGTCGGGGACAGGGTCTGGGTCTGCACGGGGGCGACCTCCAGGGTGATCGCTGCCGGTGCTCCGGGGGCTCAGGCACCGCTTCCCAGTGTGGGGTACGACACATCGCCGCCACGAGGGGCGTGCGGTGACTTTTTGAGTTCGGGAGGTGACCGAACGTCAGAGCGCTCCTAGAGCGCGGCGGCGCCGTTGGTGCGCAGCGACTGCGCGTACTGGGTGAGGACCCACAACTCGTTCTGTACGGCGGCGACTTGGGCGGGGTCGCCGTTGGCGCCGAGGCGGGCCAGAGAGCCCTGGATGTCCTGGATCCGGCGGTCGACTGCGCGCAGCCGGACGGAGACGAGCTGGGCGCCCGCGTAGACCTCGTCGACGACCTTGGCGAAGAGCGTCTCGACGGCGAGTTCGGTGACGAGTGCGCGGACCGTGTCGTTGGGGGCGGCCTCGCGGACCACGGACAGATAGTCGGCGGGCGCGCCGGTCGCGCCGCCCGCTTCCTGGACGCACTGGCGGACGGCCGCGTAGGGCGGGGCGGTGAACTCGTCGGCGCCGTACGCGTCGAAGGCCGGGGAGACCAGCTCGGGCCGCTGGAGGGCGAGCTTGAGCAGTTCGCGCTCGGTGCGGTGGGCGGGGCTGCGCAGGTTGAGCGCGGGGCCCGCGGGCGTGCTGGGCGCCTGGGTGGTCTCGTACTCCCCCGTAGCCCTTCGGGCACCGGAGGCCCCATGCTGCTGGGTCGCCGACATCGGTGTGCCCCGGCCGCCGCGGTCGCGCTGCCAGCGGGCGATCTGGGCGACGCGCTTGACGACGAACGGGGTGTCGAGGATGCCGAGCATGCCGGCGAGCTGGACGGCGACCTCGTGCTGGGAGGCGATGTTCTTGATCCGGGCGACGATCGGCGCGGCCTCGTCGAGCGCGGCGGCCCGGCCGGCCGGGGTCTCCAGGTCGTACCGCTTCACGATCTGGCGCAGCGCGAACTCGAACAGCGGGGTGCGCGGCTCGACCAGCTCGGCGACGGCCTGGTCGCCCTTGGCGAGCCGCAGGTCGCAGGGGTCCATGCCGTCGGGGGCGATGGCGATGTAGGTCTCGGCGGCGAACTTCTGGTCGTCCTCGAAGGCGCGCAGGGCGGCCTTCTGGCCGGCGGCGTCGCCGTCGAAGGTGAAGATGACGCGGGCCGAGCCGTTGTCCATCAGGAGCCGGCGGAGGATCTTGATGTGGTCGCCACCGAAGGCGGTGCCGCAGGTGGCGATGGCGGTGGTGACGCCGGCCAGGTGGCAGGCCATGACGTCGGTGTAGCCCTCGACCACGACGGCCCGGCTGACCTTGGCGATGTCCTTCTTGGCCAGGTCGATGCCGTAGAGCACCTGGGACTTCTTGTAGATCGGCGTCTCGGGCGTGTTCAGGTACTTGGGCCCGTTGTCGTCGTCGCGGAGCTTGCGCGCGCCGAAGCCGACGACGTCGCCGCCGACGTCCCGGATCGGCCACATCAGCCGGCCGCGGAAGCGGTCGATGGGGCCGCGGCGGCCGTCCTGGGAGATCCCGGAGAGGATCAGCTCCTTGTCGGAGAAGCCCTTGCCGCGCAGGAAGCGGGTGAGGTGGTCCCAGCCCGCCGGGGAGTAGCCGACGCCGAAGTGCTCGGCGGCGGCCTGGTCGAAACCGCGCTCGGCGAGGAACTTCCGGCCGATCTCGGCCTCGGGCGAGCCGAGTTGGTCGATGTAGAACTGGGCGGCGACCTTGTGCGCCTCGACCAGGCGGATCCGCTCGCCGCGCTGGTGGCCGGGGTTGTAGCCGCCCTCTTCGTAGCGCAGGGTGATGCCCGCCTTGGCGGCGAGGCGCTCGACCGTCTCCGAGAAGGAGAGGTGGTCGATCTTCATCACGAAGGCGATCGTGTCGCCGCCTTCCTGGCAGCCGAAGCAGTGGAACAGACCCTTGCTCGGGCTGACCTGGAAGGACGGGGACTTCTCGTCGTGGAAGGGGCAGAGGCCCTTGAGGTTGCCGCCGCCGGCGTTGCGGAGCTGGAGGTACTCGGACACGACGGCGTCGATCGGGACCGCGTCCCGTACCGCCTTCACGTCGTCATCGTTGATCCTGCCTGCCACGCAGGAAGTCTACGTGGGCGGACTAGGGGACGAGACTCTCCAACGGGACCGAGGGATCGGCGAGGGCGTCGGTGTCCACCGGCGACTGGGCGCGGATGAGCTTCTGGACGGTCTCTGTGACGTCCCACACATTCACGTTCATCCCGGCGAGCACCTTGCGGTCCTTCAGCCAGAAGGCGATGAACTCCCGCTTGCCGACGTCGCCGCGGGCCACCACCTGGTCGTAGGAGCCGGGCGGCGCCCAGCCCGAGTACTCCATGCCGAGGTCGTACTGGTCGGAGAAGAAGTAGGGGACGCGGTCGTACGAGACGTGCTGGCCGAGCATGGCGCGGGCGGCGGCCGGGCCGCCGTTGAGGGCGTTGGCCCAGTGCTCGACGCGCAGCCGGCTGTTCAGGAGCGGGTGGTGGGCGGCGGCGACGTCCCCGGCCGCGAAGATGTCCGGGTCGGAGGTGCGCAGCGAGGCGTCGACGGCGATGCCGCCGCCGTGGGCGCGGTCGACCAGGGCGAGTCCGGCGGCCTCGGCGAGGGCGGTGCGCGGGGCGGCGCCGATCGCGGCGAGGACGGCGTGGGCGGGGTGCTCCTCGCCGTCGTCGGTGCGGACGGCGAGGACCATGCCGTCCTGGCCGACGATCTCGGTGAGCCGGGAGCCGAAGACGAAGCGGACGCCGTGCTCGGTGTGCAGATCCGCGAAGAGCTGGCCGAGCTCGGGGCCGAGGACCTGGTGGAGCGGGGTGGGCTCGGACTCGACGACGGTGACCTCGGCGCCGTAGCCGCGGGCCGCGGCGGCGACCTCCAGGCCGATCCAGCCGCCGCCCGCGATCACCAGGTGGCCGTTGTCGCGGCCGAGGGCGGCCAGGACCTGGCGCAGCCGGTCGGCGTGGGCGAGCCGGCGCAGATGGTGGACGCCGGCAAGGCCGGTGCCGGGGACGTCGAGCCGGCGCGGCTCGGAGCCGGTGGCGAGCAGCAGCCGGTCGTAGCGGATGGTGGTGCCGTCACCGAGGCGTACGGTGCGGTCCTCGCGGTCGACGGTGGTGACGGGCTGCCCGAGGTGGAGCTCGACCTCGGCGCGGGCGTACCAGGCGGCCTCGTGGACGAAGACGCTGTCGCGCTCCTCCTTGCCGGTGAGGTAGCCCTTGGAGAGCGGTGGGCGTTCGTAGGGGTGGTCGCGCTCGTCGCCGATGAGGATCACCCGACCGGTGAACCCCTCGGAGCGGAGCGTCTCCGCCGCCTTGGCCCCGGCCAGTCCCCCGCCGACGATGACGAAGGTCTGATCTGCGTCGACCACTTGATGCCTCCTCGTTGCGACCGCTTCTACGCTACGCCTCCGGGCGTTCGGCGACCGTTACCGCCTCGGGCCCTGAGCCGAGCGTCCCGCACGGAGCGTGATGGCGAAAGAGGGCGGGGGCGGGCCGGCGTCCCTAGGGCCTGTCCGGCGGATCAGGGTCGGCCCCGGCCATGATCCGCCCAGGCCCTAGATGATTGAGTCCAATGTTCGTCCTGGTCGCGACCATGGCGAAGGGCGCCCGTTGGTCAGTGTGTGAAGACAAA
>NZ_JAUPWM010000388.1:0-279 GCF_032436795.1 Streptomyces sp. P9(2023) | reverse complement strand
ATAAGCCGTATCCTCCACATCGCACTTATATTTCACGCGCATGTGAACGATTACCGCATCATCCTTGATCTTCTTTTTAGCCGCAGCCTCTTCCCGCTCTTTCTGAGCTAGACCAGCAACCTTCTTGGCGTGGTACTCCTTAGCTTGCTGCTTTGCCCGCGCCGCGCTTGCAATGGCCGCGTCATAGACATCAGAAAGGATCACATTACGGCTCAGGTCGCCGAGGTATCCTGCATTCCGAGTGTTGTACTTCGGGCGCTGCGCACGTGAACTGTAATC
>NZ_JAUPWM010000387.1:0-279 GCF_032436795.1 Streptomyces sp. P9(2023) | reverse complement strand
AAGACGTACAGCGTGAGCTGCTGGGGTGGCTGGGTCGCTGTTAAGGGCTGCTAGAACGCCAGTCTGGGGGCGAGGGGGAACTGCACGACTGAAAGTATAGATGCCGGGTTAATAGCCATCGCTGGCTATTGAGACCGTTAATTTGGGTGCTCTTGGCTGCCATGCGGCTGAGCGTTAAAGCAGTCAATAAAGCAGTCAGTCAAGCTTTGGGGAAGCGCCCTGATGCTTCTTTCAAAGAGCTAGGGTAAATAGCCAAGTGCCATAGATAACGGCACTTGG
>NZ_JAUPWM010000386.1:0-279 GCF_032436795.1 Streptomyces sp. P9(2023) | reverse complement strand
GGCCGCGCTGCAAGGGTTTAGGCCGCTTGATGAGCAAGGCCGCGCGCTCACGCTCGACCCCTTCAGCGCGCGCGCCGCGCTGCCGATTATGTATCACGAGGGCTATGCGTTTTTCCCGATGCGCTTTGAAACCGCTGTGGCCATCAAATTAACCCCGTAAAAAACCGAAAGGAATCAACACCATGACACGCCAAGCAGATAACGGCCTGATTTTTGAGGGCGATGTGAAAATGCGCAATCGCAAAATCCCCGAAAGCGGCTTTGTGGATGTGGGCAACA
>NZ_JAUPWM010000385.1:0-279 GCF_032436795.1 Streptomyces sp. P9(2023) | reverse complement strand
AGTCATTGCGGCCGATCACGCCGAGCGAGCGCGGCCGCTGCAACTTGTCGGAGACGATCCAGAGCTCGTAGCTCCGGCCGACCTCCCCCTGCGCGCCGACCTTGCGCACGGTGAAATTCCGTGTCGCCGCATCGACCGTCAGGATGAAGGCAGGCGCCCCCGCCCCGCTCTGCAGCAGCGCCACGTATTGGGCCGCCGCGGGCGGAGCCGGCGTCTTCACTTCCACCACCTGGGTGCGCGGCTTCGGCCTGACGCTGTCGGGCAAGGCGTCCGGCTGAT
>NZ_JAUPWM010000384.1:0-279 GCF_032436795.1 Streptomyces sp. P9(2023) | reverse complement strand
CTGATTTTTTTAAGATGATTAAAACGAAATTGTTAACTTTTAAACGAATAATGTGATAAAGTATATGTAAATAAATTGTTGGAGGGTAAATAGGATGACTAAACTTCACGAGAGATTAAAAACTATTAAACCTTACGTTGAAACGAAAGAACACGATACTTCACCTGAAAAAGAACAAGATATCATTGTTAAAACGGGACATTTCAGGGTATATTTTCAAAATTACTATACCCTGATTTCACTAATCAATGACCTTTTTACAGGGGTTCTTTATTTGTC
>NZ_JAUPWM010000383.1:0-280 GCF_032436795.1 Streptomyces sp. P9(2023) | reverse complement strand
CTACCAAACGCTGGTTGATGGACAACGGTTCACACTGCTGGGTAAGCAGTAAAAAACACCACAGGTCTGGGAACCTGTGGTGTTTTTTTATGTGGCGATCACCAGCCGCCAGAAGCGCCGCCCCCACCGGAGGAGCCCCCACAAAAGGAACCCCATGAATCATTGGAAGAGGAACTGTCACTCGATGACCAGTTGCTGGAATTATAGTTGGAAGACAAATAGCTTGTGGTGAGGATATCACCGTTACCATTGTACAAGGTATCCCCCACCAGCACGCGGC
>NZ_JAUPWM010000382.1:0-280 GCF_032436795.1 Streptomyces sp. P9(2023) | reverse complement strand
GCGCACAAGCAAAAGCTTTGCGCTGCGAAGCAAGCCGCGTCCCGTCGGGTGGCCTATGAACAACAAGAAACGATCAACAAGATAGGCAGGAAACGTTCGCTTGCATCAGGCCAAGCCAACTGTCGTCCATGGTGATCCGCCGCTCGAAAGGCGGCGCCTGTGAGCAGTCGCCTGCCTCCGCCGATCACCACGCGGTTTACCCGGCCTGTGGTGACCATTGCCGATATCGAGGCGCTGGAGCGGCAGCCCTACGACGCCCTCATTCCAGCCCGCAATCTCC
>NZ_JAUPWM010000381.1:0-280 GCF_032436795.1 Streptomyces sp. P9(2023) | reverse complement strand
CCAAGCTCGTGCCCGTCGTCCACTTCGACGAGCCGCACGTGCCGCCGGCCCCGCGAGAATTCGCGCGAGAGCTCGACGTCCACCACATCGTCGGCAACGCCGTGCACGATGAGCGTGGGGACGCGAACGTCCGGCCACCCGCCGACTGGGCGACGAAGCGTGGCGTCGCTGAGAGGAGAGCGGGTGGCTCGAGATCGACGACCACGCGAGCGGCGTGCGCGCGCGCGTCGATTTCGAGTTCGTGGAAGACGCAGCGCGCCTGGATGCGGAGGGCGGCGGG
>NZ_JAUPWM010000380.1:0-280 GCF_032436795.1 Streptomyces sp. P9(2023) | reverse complement strand
CTGGGTAAACCTCCAGCGTTCAGAAGATGTATAGCCAGTTTGGAAGCAGTCTTATCGCCGCTAATGGCGCAGATACGCTGCAATACTGGGATCTCTCTACGACAAGCACCACTTTTGTAGACTTGGATGCTGGTGCTCCGAGTTCTAAGTTTGTCACCGTAGTCCGAGACTTTGTTGTCTCTGGCTGGGAAAGTGGGAATACGAATCGGGTGCAGTGGTCTGGCATTAACGACCCAACGACCTGGAGTTCGTCTGCTGTAACTCAGTCCGACTTTCAGGA
>NZ_JAUPWM010000379.1:0-280 GCF_032436795.1 Streptomyces sp. P9(2023) | reverse complement strand
AGGCGACCGTCATGAATAAGAAACCTAGCAGGCTGGTTCAGGCTCTGAAGGATTTGAGAAACTGGAAGGCGGGGGACATTCTGTATCTCTCCAAGGCCCACGCTGATCTTAAGAGAGTGGGCAGGGAACGCTTCCTGGGCAGCGGGGTGATCCTATCTATCACGGCCCTTAACGGCGCTGAGATCGTGGAACCCGTGCTGATAAACGATGGACTGAGCGAGGAGACTATAGAAGCCCTTCGCCGGGACGTGAAACGGGCCTATGATTATCGACTTTCTAT
>NZ_JAUPWM010000378.1:0-280 GCF_032436795.1 Streptomyces sp. P9(2023) | reverse complement strand
CGGTATTCAACACGGGAACATGGGCGCTGAACTGGTCTGATCTGTTCTCCGTACCTAACCTGTTGAATACCGAGGTAATACCGTTCATAAGAACGAAGGCGAGCACTGCCCCGATGATAGAACCAAGGACACCGCCCTTGCCTGCCATTGTCGATACAAGCGTCGAAAGCATCATACCTGCAAGAGCATTGGTCACAGAGCCAATAATAGCAGCGGTCATACCAGAGAAGCCCATAGACGTACCGACAGTCATCGCAGGACCGAAGATACCGGGAAGCAT